>CAYZMZ010000368.1:0-3815 GCA_964479655.1 uncultured Planctomycetaceae bacterium | reverse complement strand
TCCGCCAAAAGCCTGTTCAAAGTTGAGCATAGCCAAGCCAAGTTGTTTGAGATTGTTGGAGCACTGCGTCTTTCTTGCCGCCGCTCGCGTGGAGTTGACCGCCGGCATCATCAAGCCGACCAAAATACCGATGATAATCATCACCACCAGTAATTCAATCAATGTAAAACCTTTCTTACTCATAATTATCCTTTCATAAGAAATTTATTGAAATTTTTATATTATCGAAATTTTTATATTAAAGGGAGGTTTCCGACTCCGGCAAATCGGAGGATCGGAACCAATGAATATTCACCGTGAATATTCCAGCACGGAGCCGGAAACCATATTTGTGTTACGGGTTACTGCCGTCCGGATACTTGCCGGTATTTGGATCAACAAACGAATCGTCGAAACAAGTCAGGCTTATATCTTCGGGAGTAACGTTTTCTTTACCATCACGTGTATTTAAAGCCAGTATAATCCAGGGAACCGTTTGATCTGAAATAAATCGGACGGCTCCGTCCATAAACAGTGAATTGGCTCCGCTGGGATGAAAGCTGTAAATACCGTTGTTGCACACGTTAATAACCCGATCATAACCCGGCTGAATCGAATTTTTTTCAAATCCGGTCAGCTTTGAACAAGGACCTGCGCCCCATAAGGACCGCCAGGATTGATCGACTAAAGTCCCCGATTGCTTTTTGCGTCCGACCCATAAATCGGGACGACCGCACTGTTCGTTGACTACAATTGTATTGGATAGCCCGTCTTCTATTTGATAGGCGACGCATCGACCGCTACACTCTTGTAACGGGTTATTATAAGTCTTCAGACCGGGGTTATTGGGGTCTGTACTGGGCATTTTTATTCCGCCGTGATGAACGTAATAATCTCCAGGAATACCGGAAATAGATTCTATGGTTTTATCCTGAGAATCTTTATCGACTGTAATAACATGACGGGAATTTGGCGTTGCCGGACACTGAAAAATCGGCATGCGCTTTAACAGTAATCGTTTGTTCTGATTATCGAAATAGGATTTGTTCGTATCCCACTGATCCAGAAAGTTCGAGGCGTCCAAATACGGCAACAAGTCCGTTGTCCAGCCCCGGACTGCCGGTTCCAGAGTTCTGCTGGCAGGAAATCCTCCCATACTGGAAACGTGCATCGTGAAGGCTAAACCAAGCTGATGTTGATTGTTTTGGCACTGAGTCCGACGAGCCGCTGATCTGACGGATTGAACCGCAGGAACAGAAATACCCAGAAAAATACCGATTATCGATATGACAACCAGTAATTCTACCAGTGTAAATCCGATCTGTTTCGAGTTGTTTTTACCAATGTAATTCATCGCAGAATTTCCATGCAAAATGATAAAAAACAGAATCCTTTTGCTGTCTGAGAGTATTTATACAACTTTCTTTTTCTCAATAGGAACAGCTAAAAGATAAACGATTGAATTAAAAAGAATTACAATCGAAGAATTTCGGTTTGAGCAATAAGAATATAGCCATGCGGACGTACAGGCGCTTGCAAGGCGTAGTTGGCTGGCTTATAGTTGAGATAATAACTAGGTAAACTGCCGATTTCTGCGTAGTCGAACCCCGAAACGGGAGCTGAAACGGCGGCGATAAACTGATTTGATAACGGCAGCCCAGGTGCGGGAACCGGTTCCATCGGCGCGGGAATTACAGGAGTTGTATTCCAATCGGCTAACAGATGGTATTCTTCCCCTTGCGCCCAAAATTTGGTAAGGTAGCTGGCACGAAGACAGTTTGTATCTGGAATAGCAAACGAGTTTTGCAAGAATTTTACCGCGTTGGCAGGCAGTCCGGAAACAATCGTCTGCTGCACCTGCGCGATAATTTCATCTCCCATAAAATGCTCTTTCTCTGATGATTTGCATTTTAGCAGGTGAATGATTCTATGAATATACGCAGTCTCCAAATGAAGACGATAACCATCGGCATCGTAATATTGACCGTCATGAGCAAGCAGACTGATTAACCATTTAGACTTACTTTGAACATAGGGGTCGTTAACCGACAGCCCGAAATCCAGAAGTCCTTCCAAAACGAAGGCGGTAGGAACCACGCCTTTATTTCCAACGGAAGCCGACTTTATATACTTTTCTGCGCGAACAATAAGTTTTTCGCGAACTTGCTGCCGATGCCGCAGTTGTTCTGCTTGCTGTTGAAGCTGAAGTTGGATTTCCTGTTGTTGTTGCTGCCAAGCGGACGTATTGGGTAGCGTTGCGCTCTCTACGGCATATTTCCATTGATTCATGTTATTATAACATGAACTGGCGTTTTCAGAAGCCTGAGCGACTGTGCAAAGCACAGCAATCAGCAACGAAATTCGGCAGAATAAAAAAACTATCTTTCTCATCTCATTTAATACAACGTTTTTATTGTATCTCATAATAGAATAAATGCAAGTATTTTTTCGAGATTTTTTTAAAAAATACAAAGTTTTTAAATTTTTCTTGCAATAAATAGGAAAATCGTTCGTTGCACGGACGCCCTTGAGGGGGGATTCCCGGTTGGCGTTTCCATGCGGTTGCTAAAATTTGGCTAGCTTGGGTACGGAAAATTTTACGGGAAGACGCGAAGTTCACGAAGAAGAATTATAAGGATTGATTTTGAATACCGCATTGGAGAACGGAGCGCGGACGTCCTCGTTCCTGTGGGTCAAGCGATATTCAAAAATCGGCGGTATTCGGTATGTTGAAGGAGCGAAAAAATTTGATCTTTGTGCTCCTTGACGAATAAAAGAATTTGTTATATAATAGCAGAATCATTATATGGTATCCTCGATACTATACACCTTCCCTAAATCCAACCTTAAATAGATAATCATGAATTTAACACCAGAACAAACAGAGATCGGCAAAAAGAATTTTTTAGCCGCGATGGGTTCGCCGTTGCTGCGTCGCGATTTCCTTCGCAAAGCCATTGAAAAGAATTTGGGCAGTAAAGCGGGACTGGGCGGGTATTACTACGGCTACGACCAGCCAGATCGCCCGGTCCGTGTAGCGGTTTTGGGTACCGGAGACGAAGGGAACGTGCTTATCGGCGCCATCAATCCGAAATATATCGAAGTGGTTGCCATTGCAGATATACGTCCGTACAGTATTTTTCGTGCGTTCAACGGCGACGTGATGGGTTCTCCTTTGGCTCAAAAGGCCCGATTGGGATTGAATCGCGTTTATGGCTGGAAAGACGAAACGGAAGCCCGCAAGCATGTTAAGGTTTACGGTCAGTATCAAGACTTGCTGGCAGACGCAGAGGCTCTTAAAATTGAGGCGGTAATTATCGCCTTGCCGCTGCAATTTCACGCGCCGGCTGCGGTGATGGCGATGAATAAAGGACTTCACGTATTAACCGAAAAACTCATGGCTCAGACGGTGGGTCAGTGTAAGCTGATGGGGCGAGTTTCAGACGAAAAAAAGCTGCTCATGGCGACCGGACATCAACGTCATTACAATATACTGTATGAAAATGCCAACGAGGCGATTCGTCAGGGTTTGCTGGGCGATATTCACTATATTCGCGCTCAGTGGCACAGAGCCAACATGCCTGATAACGATTCCTGGCGTCCGTTGATTCCTCAATGGATTGTCGATATGAAAGAGAAAAAATTCGCCGAACGCGATAAGAAACTCATCGATAATCTCACCAAAAAATACAAAGAAGCGTGCGCCAAGCGAGATGCGTTGTTAGCCGCTAAATCTCCTGAAGCGGATACGTGGGTTCTTAAAGCCAAGCAGATGGAAACGCAATTAAGCGATAAAGTTGCTCCCGAGGTTATTCAGAAAGCCGGTTTTGAACCCC
>CAYZMZ010000367.1:0-3842 GCA_964479655.1 uncultured Planctomycetaceae bacterium | reverse complement strand
ATTGTTGAGCAACCCGATATGGAAAAAATAAAAGAATCTGTTTTCAAAGTAGTTGAACAAATCAAGCAATATGTTCCTGGTTATAGTTTAACTGTTGAACCAGTGTATGAAAATGGTCGTGTAACAACAACCGTTGAAGTCAAAGGGCGTGGAGATTTTCTGCCCGAATATTCTGGTAATCTAGATATTATTACCTCTGCTGCGGTTTGCATTGCAGAGGCCTATGCGAAAAGGAAAATAATAAATGGCTGAGAAAATTATTTTTTTTGATTCAACGTTGCGTGATGGCTCTCACGCGATTCGTCATCAAATAAAACGAGAGTGGATAGCAGAATACTGTCGTCAAATTGATACAGCCGGGATGGATGTGATATACGTAGGGCATGGCAATGGCTTGGGTGCATCGTCTTTACAAGTGGGGCTTGCATTGCTTTCAGAAGAAGAAATGCTGACTACAGCCAGGGAAAATCTGTCTCATACGCCTCTGGGAGCTTTTATGATTCCCGGCTTTGGAACTATAAAAGACAACTTAATTCCAGCGATGGATTATGGGGTTGAAGTATTTAATATTGCTTCACATTGTACGGAAGCCAATGTAACACGCCAACACATTGAATATTGCAAAAATCATGGAAAAAGGACCTACGGTGTCCTTATGTCATATCACATGGCTGAAACCTCACGTTTGGTCGAAGAAGCTAAAAAGATGGAAAGTTATGGAGCGGATGGTTTAATTCTTATGGATTCGGCCGGAGCTTCCACACCAGATATGGTTAAAAATACAATTCAACAACTTGTGGACCATCTGCAAATACCGGTTGGTTTTCACGGACACAACAATTTGGATTTGGCAGTCAGCAATTCCTTGACCGCAGTACGTAGCGGCGCAAAAATCATAGATGGAACGGTAAAGGGGTTCGGGGCAGGCGCGGGAAACTGTCCTTTAGAGGTATTGGTCGCGCTATTTCAAAAATTGGGAATTCCGACTAATACCAATTTATATCGCTTATTGGATGTTGGTGATTCTATTGTTACGGAAATGGCAGGCAAGCCGATTGGGGTTGATTCACTTTGCGTTGTCAGTGGAATGGCTGGGGTTTTTTCTGCCTTTGCGTCTCATGTAAAAAAAGCTGCCATTCGATTTAATGTAGACCCGAGGGATATTTTTATGGAATTAGGAAAGCGTAAGGTTGTGGGAGGTCAGGAAGATGTTATCGTGGACGTTGCAATGAACATTGCACAAATTAAAAAACACGATGATACCAGCTATCTTTTGGAATCTTTGCTATGATCAATTTGGAGAAAAGTTCAATGACAGTATCAGAATATATTTGTGATTTTTTGGAAAAGAATGGTGTTTCAACTGTTTTTTTGGTAACGGGCGGTCAGGCCATGTATCTCAATGACGCGCTGGGACGAAAAAAAGAAATTCGTTCTATTTGTGTTCATCATGAACAAGCTGCTGGAATGTCAGCAGATGCGTACGGACGCATTACCAATACGATTGGAGTTGCAATGGTTACTGCTGGTCCCGGCAGTATCAATGTTGTTAATGGTTTGGTAGGAGGCTGGACAGATTCCGCTCCAATGATGATTATTTCAGGTCAGTCTGCCTATAACTGCGTGGAATATCAGGCGAAAAGCGGTATTCGACAGTATGGTATTCAGGGTATATATATCAAACCTTTTGTTGAAAAAGCTACTAAATTTTTTGTTACCGTTGATGATCCTTCCAAGATACGATATTATTTGGAGAAGGCCTACTACCTGGCTACGCATGGTCGTCCAGGACCGGTTTGGATTGATGTTCCCTTGGATATTCAGCGAATGCAGGTGCCTGAAAAATTACTGGAAGGATATATTCCTGAAAAGGACACCGTCAAGATAAGTCAACGAAAAATGAATGTTGAAAAATGCTTGGCATGGATAAAATCTTCAACTCGTCCTCTGATAATTGCGGGGCAAGGAGTTGCGTCTGCTGGTGCGAGGATGCTTTTTCGCAGAGTAATTGAAAGACTAAATATCCCCGTAATTACGACGCGATTGGGGATTGATTTATTGGAGTATGACCATCCGTTGTTTGTGGGGCATCCGGGAAATTATGGCGATCGTCCAGCAAATTTTGCCGTTCAAAATGCGGATTTGATATTGGCTATTGGAAGCCGACTGGCTACCGCCGCTGTTGGACATAATGCATCTCAATTCGGGAAACATGCACGGAAAATTGTCGTGGATATTGATTCAAAAGAGTTGGACAAACCGGGAGTTATCATCGACTTGAAAATTCAAGATGACGCTAAAAATTTTCTAAATGAATTGGATAACGTTTTAGAGGAATCTTCTATCGATGATGTTTTGTCTGATACAAGTCAATGGCGCAAACAATGTCATTCATGGAAAACAAACTATCCTGTTGTTCAGGAAAGCTATAAATCTGCAGTTCCCATCAATTCTTATCATTTTATCGATCGTCTGTCCCTGCTTTCTGGTTCAGAAGATGTGATAATGGTCGATACCGGTTCCTGTTTTCACGTTGCCTGTCAGGCTTGGAAAGTAAAACGAGGACAGCACTTTTTAACAACCGGGGGATTGTCCTCCATGGGATATTGGTGCGCTGGAATAGGTGCCTGTGCGGCAAACAAATATCAGAATACTATTGTTATTACCGGAGATGGTAGTTTACAAATGAACATTCAGGAATTTGCCACAATTCGCCACAATAATTTGCCTATAAAAACATTTATTTTGAATAATCAAGGCTATTTACTTATTCGACAAACTCAGAAAAATTTTATGGAGGGGAGATTGTTTGGTGAATCCGCAGAAACGGGAGTATGGTGCCCCGACTCCTTGAAAATTGCGGAAGCTTATGGAATAAAAGGAGTGCGTATTGATTCTCTTGAAAATATGGATGCTAAAATTCACGAAGTTTTAGATTATAACGGTCCTGTTGTATGCGATGTCGTAACTGATCCGTGGCAACTACTGATTCCAAGAGTGTCTTCAGATAAAAAAGCTGATGGTTCATTGGTCTCGCGTAAATTTGAGGATATGTATCCTTACATACCAGCAGAAGAACTGCAAAAAAATATGGTTAGTGAACGTTAGTGCATTATACTAAAAGTGCTCCCGTAACTCAGTGTAAATCAGGTCGTTTTAGAACCAAGGTGTGGTTTTCAAGGCGTTTATAATAATATGTTTGAATAAATCTATGAAAAAAATTAGTATTGTATCAAGTTGTTTTAACGAAGTCGAGAATATCCCGGAGCTTTACGATAGGTTGCGGGCGGTTCTGGCGAAATTTCCGCAGTACGACTACGAAATTATTTTGGCGGATAACTGTTCAACTGATGGAACGCGTGAAGTGTTGCGTCAATTGGCGGCGCAAGATAAAAAGTTCAAGGTTATTCTAAACGCAAATAACTTTGGGCATATCCGTTCACCCTACAATGCCATGCTGGCCGCAACGGGAGACGCAGTGATTACAATGTGTTCGGATTTACAGGAACCGCCGGAAGTGCTGGAAGAGTTTATACGCCGATGGGAAGAAGGGTATGAGGTGGTTGTCGGAGTTCGTTCCGGAACAAAAGAGGGGTTAATCATGCCCATTTTTCGGGCGATTTATTATAAAATGCTGTCCTCGGTGGCAGACAATCAGAAAATGCTTAAAGCGTTTACAGGGTTTGGTTTGTACAGCCGTAAATTTATGGAAGCATTGAAAAAATACCATGAACCGTATCCCTATTTTCGCGGTTTGGTCAGCGAAATCGGATTCAATCGGGCAGAAGTAACCTTTGTTCAAGATAAACGAAAGCATGGCAGAACAAAGAACAACTTCTTTA
>CAYZMZ010000366.1:0-3850 GCA_964479655.1 uncultured Planctomycetaceae bacterium | reverse complement strand
TCAAATTCTTGTTCTGCCTCAAGAGGGGTTTTGTATCCCAACGATTGATGCAATCGCTGACTGCAATAGTACACTTCAATATACTCAAACAACGCTTTATCTAACTCTTCCATTGTCTTGAATGCCGGACGTTGACGAAGCCATTCCTGTTTCAGCTTGCCCCAAAAACTTTCGCACTGCGCATTATCCCAGCATTCGCCTCTGCTGCTGACGATTTTTAATAATTCTCCATCGAAGTGCTTGACAAATATGTTTCTATATGGTAAATTAATATATAAGAACAAACTATGTCAAAATAAGACGAAAGGCAAGCAACGATGGAGCGTCAAATCGGATTTCTAGTTTCCCTCATCAAACAGTATGGGGGAAGAATTTTTGAAAAGATGCTGAATGACTACGGAATTGAGGAGTTCAACGGTCCGCAGGGACGGATTTTATACGTCCTTTGGGAACAGGATACCATTTCCATTCAAGAGCTGTCCCGCAAGAGCGGGCTGGCGAACGCCACGCTGACCAGTATGCTTGACCGGATGGAAGCAAAAGAACTTGTTATGCGTCAGCCGGATAAGAAAGACAGACGGAAGCATTTGATCGCGTTGACGAAAAAAGCCCGTTCCCTCAAGAATGCCTATAATGAGGTCTCTACCCAAACGGCGGAACTTTATTATAAAGGTTTTTCCGAAGAGGAAATCACACAATTGGAGGCTTACTTGAGCCGTGTGCTGGAAAACCTCCGCAATCATGCAGACAAATAACCAATCATAACTTGGAAGGATACCAATATGGAACTCTATGAAGCAATTGAAAAACGCCACACCGTCCGCGATTTTACAGAACAGCCTGTTTCGGAGGAAACACTCAATCGCATTCTTGCGGCAGGATTGAAAGCACCTTCGCATGACCACGCCCGCGACTGGCACTTTGTCATTCGCCGGACCCCAAGTGGCATCGCTGAAGTCTTGCGCAATGTCGCACATGGCGCGGACGACCAAATGAATGTCATAAATCATTGGGACACCGCCACACAATCCCAGAAAGATATGTATTACGATGCCATTCCCAAACAGGTGAAGATGCTCTCACAAAGCCAGTGCCTGGTACTGCCGCTCTTTCGTGCAGGAGCGGATTTGATGATGCCGAAGACAATCGCCTCTCTTAACTCTTTCGCGTCCATCTGGTGCGTGATTCAAAACATTCTGCTTGCCGCCACTTCGGAAAATCTTTGCTGTGCATTGCGCATTCCGTGGCTGGACGAAGAATCGTATGTTCTCAAAACAATCAAAGCTCCTGACGGGTATCGGATGCCGTGTTATCTTGCCGTAGGCTATGCCGCACCGGATGCAAAAGTCATTCAACAGCCGGACATCCTGCCGGAAAGTCGAATTCACGAGAATAATTGGTAAGCAATCCCGCAGGGAACGCAAATGATTATCAATACCGGCGGACGCACCGACAGCGTCCAGTATTACTCCAAATGGCTGCTGAAGCGTTTCGAGGAGGGATATGTTCTTTCCCGAAATCCGCTTTTTCCAAATAAAGTCAGCCGCTATCTGCTGACGCCGGAGAAGGTGGACGGTGTCGTTTTCTGCTCCAAAAACTACGCGCCCATCCTTAATGATCTCCACCGGATATCGGATCGGTTTCACACCTATTTCCATTATACCATCACGGCATACGGCAAAGACGTGGAACCGGGTGTTCCGTCCATTACCGAGAGCATGGATGACGTACCCGCCAAATTTCGGACAGTTGAAAATTCCAGAATCAACGGCGATTCTGGTTGTTGGATTCCCCGCTGTTTCAGGCAGCGGGCGGCATCGCAACGAAAAATCATCTTGGATACCGGATTTATTATTCTGTTTCGGTACTTCATATTATACACAAAATATTATACTCGAAATTCGTTGCCGTGTACAGGGGACTAAAATCTTTTAAACGGAATCGAAAAAATCGATTTCAAACCCCTCTATTATATTAAGGATCCAAAGTCGAAAAATGGCACGCCAAAAAATCCAAAAAATCGAAAAAAAGTCGAAAATAGTTGAAAAAGTTTTTGAAAAGGTAGAAATTAGTCAGATAAAGCAGATAATAAATCACGCTTGCCTTACTAAAACGATGTAAGTCTCCCGCGAATTAATCGTCTTCTTCGCGCACAATATCTTTTGCCGACCCGGAAACTTTCAATTCTCCCGGCAAAATTTCCACCTGATCAATCGTAATTTTGCGATTTCTGTATATCAGCGGGTCTGTTTGCCAGTCATTTTGAGAATCGATATTCCGCCAGTCGAAAATAAACTCCAATTGATTATCTTTATTTTCCGACAGAGTAAACGGAACATTGACCTTTTTAAATCGGGTTTCTATCTCGTTTTTAATCATGGCGTTGGAAACGGGTAGAATTCCCATCCGCGCCTTTTCAACAACTACGTTTAAACTGCCTGACGGGGAAATATACGGACGAATTTGAGTCCAAACGACCGATTCAAAGTCTTCGGGACAAAATTCCATCGCAAAGTAAATTCGGTCTTGCTCCAGATGAATGCGGGGATAATACGCGCCAATCGGAATTAAACCCGGCAGGTCTCTTCCCACGCGTCTTTCTAGCCACCCGTTAATTTGGTCTTCGGTGAAAGAAACGCTCCAGTCCTTTTTCCGCAAAATGCTATTTCCCAAGTTGGCGGAGGCAAAGACAAAATCCTTTGCGTCTTGCTCCAGCTTTTCGTCTTTAATTTCCAGCAACTGGGTATAAAACTGCGGATAATACGTAATCGATTTATGATATACATAACGGCATGAACCACATAATATACTGATTACAATTATCGTTAAAGCACCAAATTTCAGTAAATTTTTCATACTATATCAGCTCCCTTAATACGATGCCGAACTTTAATACGATGCGGAACTTCCCAGCGTTCGGAACTTTTACAACTTACCCCAGCCGTCGATTTTATACGTGATGTCATAATATATCCCGCTTCTTGCTATCGGAACGTTTTTGCTGAAAAAAGTCCGTTAATACCTCAGAGCAGGCGGTATCAAGAATACCGCTGATAATTTCGCATCGATGATTCAATCGGGAATCGGTGAGAAGCTCAAAGAGCGATTTCACCGCTCCGGCTTTGGGGTCGTCAACTCCGTATACAATCCGAGGAATCCGCGCTTGAATAATCGCCCCGGCACACATACAGCACGGTTCTAAAGTTACATACATCGTACAATCCGACAGATTCCAGGACTTTCTCTTTTTACAGGCGGATTCTATCGCTTGAATTTCCGCGTGAGCCGTTGGAAGCTGACTTTTCTGACGTCCGTTGCTGCCGACAGAAATCAGTTCGTCGTTACAAACGATTACCGCTCCTACGGGTACTTCCCCCTGCAAAGCAGCGATTTTTGCCTGTTCTAAAGCAATCGACATCCATTTTTGATGATTCAAAATATCGATACAGGAAACCGTATAGATTTCCCGGCGAGCCTGTTCGACAGAGGTTAGTTTTCGTCTTGACATAAAAGGAGAGAAATTCAGCTTGAATACTCACTAATTTATCCGTAGTATATAAAGGCAATTCTATTAAATCAATTTCGCGTCCAGCTGGTTCATTTTTCCGCCTGATTTAGGTCGAAAAGAGCAAACCCATATCGCCAAATAGGGGGTCTTTTCTCCCTTTTACAGGCGAAAAAAACTCTGCCGCTGGTTCCTGAAAGCATTTATACTATGACTACTTGAATTTTCTTTTTGACGTCGTTTTCATTTCGCCCTACTCGGTAAATACCGGATTTTCTTCCCCTATACCAAGTATATGCAGGGGCAAAATCAAAACGGCTTCACGGGAAAAATTATGTAATCTTG
>CAYZMZ010000365.1:0-3857 GCA_964479655.1 uncultured Planctomycetaceae bacterium | reverse complement strand
CACTTTACCTTAGATGGACATTTGGTTGGAAGTATTGGTGAAGTAATGGCCAGCTACTATTACGGTATTGAATTATATAGGGCGTCGGTTATTGCTCATGATGGTGAGATTAATGGGAAAAAGGTTCAGATTACTTCCGCCCAGTCGGACGAAATTATGTTATTTCTAACGGAAAACAATTATTCTGATCAGGACGGTAAAATTACAGAAAAATACCGCACCGATGCAGCTAATAAGACCTGCGCTGAGCTGCCGGTATCGCTCCAGCCGATGGCGCAAGGTATTCATAAGCTAATTCAGCAGATATTTGATCCGTCGGAGTTAGACGGTATGATCGACGACGGTAATCAGCCGAAGATTGTCTGCAACAAGCTCAACGATAATTTTTACAAGAAAGAATTTCAGGAACTGTGGCGCCGTTTGAATCACAAATACATATGTATAGTAGACTTTGACAGTCAGGAACTGATCAAAAAGTCTATTAAAAGTATTGATAAGGAACTGGAAGTTTCCCAACCGAGATATACCATAACGTGGGGGGAACAAAAAGAAACTATGGACAAATACGCTCTTGAACGCGGGGAATCGTTTGATTCAGGAGAAACGAGTACCAAAAAGCTCAAGAGGGCCTCCGACTCTACGGTTAAATATGATTTGGTCGGTAAAATAGCGACGCAGACGCTTCTTTCACGCCGGACATCGGCTTATATTCTCATGGGAATCTCTCCTGCGAAGTTTGCGCTGTACGCCTGTAATCCAGAGGAGTTTATATCGAAAGTAAGCAGTCTGATTGCAGAACAAAGAGCGGCGATGGTTGTTGAGGGCGTTACGTATAATACAATTGACGGTCAGTACGATTCCCAAATATTTACCGCCGGCGAACACGGAATTGAGTTTAAGAAGGCGTTTCGAGCCAAGAAAAGTATTCAGGATTACGTGGCTACCGACGGGATAGCGGAAAACAGCGTAGAAAAGCGTTTTGCCTCCGATTTAGATGCGGCGTCTGAAGTTTGCGTCTATGCGAAACTGCCGCGGGAGTTTTCGATTCCGACTCCGGTGGGCGATTATTCTCCCGACTGGGCGATTGCGTTTTACGAAGGTACGGTTAAGCATATCTTTTTCGTCGCGGAAACGAAAGGTTCGATGGATTCGATGCAGCTCCGTGGAGTAGAAGAAAAGAAAATCAGCTGCGCCGAGAAACTGTTTAACCAAATTTCAACGGAAAACGTTCGCTTTCATAAAGTTGATAGCTATCAAAAGTTGTTGGATGTGATGGAACAGATTCCGTAGGATTTTACCGCCGCGCCGGTTTCAATGCCGGTTCTTGCCCTCGGTACTATCAGCCCGCAGTTGGATAGGAATACCGCGTTAAGGCGGCGCGTACGTTCCGTCCAGCAGGACGAACGGGGAGCGTGTTGCGCCGGAAAAACAGATTTAGGTATACTGGTTCCACTTGAAATTTACCGGCTTATATTATCGTGAAATAGCCGTTTCATTTCGCCGTAATCGTTCAACAGAAGGGTTGTATGATTCTGGAGGGCGAAATCAAAACGGCGTTGAGGGCAAGAATCAAGCAGTCGTGGTATAAAACGACGTCAAGACGAAAAAATCACGTAGCCATCGTATAATTCTTCCCTTGACAAATTGTCTGTAAGATGTATATTTAATGGCGCAGAGATTGGTTTTGTTCCAATTTTTCTGTTTTATTCCGTTTGAGTTTGCCCGGCCGGGAAACTCAAAGTTTATTACTAACCCCCCTTTATACCATCATGCCGAATCCGATAGACTTGCCCGCTTGGAAGTTATTAGAAAAACTCTACGACGAAAATAAAAATGTTACTCTGAAAACGTTTTTTGAAGACGAAAAAAGCCGGGCGCGGGATTATTGGAAATCCGCCTGCGGAATTACACTGGATTTCTCCAAAAACCGGATTAATAAGGCGATTTTCTCCGCTTTGATCCAACTGGCGTCTCAGGCGGGGATAGAATCCATGCGGGAAAAAATGTTCTCCGGTGAAAAAATCAACACGACAGAAAATCGCGCCGTGCTCCATGTCGCCCTGCGAAATCGGTCTAATACCCCGATCTATGTTGACGGGAAAGACGTTATGCCTGAAGTCAATGCGGTATTGAATCAAATGGCTGATTTCGCGTCTAAAGTTCGCTCGGGTCAATGGAAAGGGTTTACCGGGAAGAAGATTAAGAATATTATCAATATCGGAATCGGCGGGTCGGACTTGGGTCCTGTTATGGCGTACGAGGCGCTCAAGCCGTATTCAGACCGGGAGCTGAACGTTAAATTCGTATCCAACGTAGACGGAACTCATATTTGCGAAGCTCTCCGCGGATTGAATCCCGAAGAAACGCTGTTTATCGTCGCCAGTAAAACGTTTACGACGGAGGAAACGATGACCAACGCTCTTTCCGCACGCGATTGGCTGAGAAAGTCATTGGGCGAAAACAACACCTGTGTAGCTAATCACTTTGTTGCTTTGTCCACCAATCGGAAAGCGGTTGAAGAGTTCGGAATTGATCCGGCTAACATGTTTGCGTTTTGGAATTGGGTCGGCGGTCGATATAGTTTACCGTCGGCCATTGGTCTGTCTGTTATGATTGCTATCGGACCGGATAATTTCTTCCAGCTGCTGGACGGCTATCATGCCATGGATCGTCATTTTTACGAAACGCCTTTGGAAGACAATTTACCGGTAATTATGGCGGTTTTGGGCGTATGGTATAACAACTTTTTCAAGTCGTCCAGCCAGGCGATTTTGCCGTACGACCAGTACATGCACCGATTCGCCGCCTATTTTCAGCAGGGAGATATGGAATCCAACGGTAAATATATTTCGCGGGACGGAAAGCCGGTTACCTGGCAGACGGGACCGATTATCTGGGGTGAGCCGGGAACAAATGGACAGCATGCCTTCTATCAGCTGCTTCATCAGGGAACGAAAATGGTGCCCGTCGATTTTATCGCCTTTGCCAAGTCGCAAAATCCCCTGTCCGATCATCATGTTAAACTGACGGCTAACGTGTTCGCGCAGGCGGAAGCGATGGCCTTTGGAAAAACCGAACAGCAGGTTCGTGCAGAAGGCGTGCCGGAACAACTGGTTCCGCATAAAGTCTTTCAGGGAAATCGTCCGTCCAATATGATTCTTGCGGAAAAACTGACTCCGGCGGTTTTGGGAAGTTTAATCGCTCTGTATGAACATAAAATATTTGTTCAGGGTGTAATTTGGAATATCAATTCCTATGATCAATGGGGCGTTGAATTGGGCAAGGTTTTAGCGAAGAACATTAAGCCTGAACTGGTTTGTGATTCGCAACTGCGGCACGATAGCTCAACCAATCGACTGATTGAATGGTTCCGGGCTAACCGATAGTAATTTATTTGATATTGGAACTTCAATGAATAATCAGCAGCAATTGGAAGAACGAATCGCGTACTGCGAGGAATTTGTAGATTCCCTCAACGAGGTGGTTGTCGATTTGCAGCGGCGATTGCAGAGCTTGGAATTGCAAAATCTGCGTTTGATTGAACAGGTAAAAGGATTGCAAAATCTGTCCGGCGAGCCGTTTAATCCGCGAGATGAAAAGCCGCCGCATTATTAATAGACCGCGATTGTAATCTGACCGCGATTGAAGTCTGACCGAGATTGAAGTCAGTCTTGCAATTGTAATCGTCGCGGGCATCTTACGTGAATAAATATCTACTAAGAATCGGGCGGAACGGGAACGAGTTTTTGTTCACGTTCTGCCCTGCTCTGTTCTGCTATCCGATATATTCTTCTTCCAACAGCTCGTCCAGAACAACCTCAAGGGGCGTTTGACTGACGGGCTGGGAATCGCCTAAA
>CAYZMZ010000364.1:0-3858 GCA_964479655.1 uncultured Planctomycetaceae bacterium | reverse complement strand
GGGTACAGCAAGCGGGTAGTTCCCCGTTTAATCCGCCAAAATAGGAGGTTGAGTATTAAAACTGACGTCATCCGGCAACTGACCACCGAATAAATAATCAGACTTTCATACTCCCGGTGTCGCCTTTTTTTCATTCCCCTTGACTTTTAACTCATATATGGGATAATCACGGACTGATTAAGATTGATTTAGTAGAATTTTTACTATATCTGCTTGATTTTTCCCGATAGATGCCGTTTTGATTTCCTCCTTTTAGGTAGAACAAACTTCATTTTTTCCCGATCAGGACGAAATAAAACGGCTGGTTTATGAGAGTTGATTTAAGAAATTGTAAGCCTGAAAATTTCAAGTAAAATAATTATAGTAGAACCCGTATGATAGCACACCTAACCTGTTTTGCGGTGATAAGCCGCGCTTTATTTAACAATGACGCAATTGATTGACGCCCGAAAGGGTATTGTTACACCGGAAATGGAGGCTATTGCCGCCGCTGAGTACATGACAGCAGAACAAGTTCGCGCTCTGATTGCCGCCGGTCGTTTAATTATTCCCGCTAATAAAATCCACAAAGCCAAGGGACTGGTTCCGATGGCAATCGGGGCAAACTGTCGAACGAAAATCAATGCGAATCTGGGTAATTCTCCCGTTTCTTCCGATATAGAATGCGAGCTGGAAAAGGTACGATGTGCCGTTAAATTCGGGGCAGATACCGTTATGGATCTGTCTACCGGACAAAATATCAACGCCATTCGTCAGCGAATTTTAGACGAAATGAAAGTCCCCGTCGGAACCGTGCCCCTGTATCAAATGGTGGAAATGATCGATAAAATCGAAGACATG
Organism: uncultured Planctomycetaceae bacterium; assembly: GCA_964479655.1. Taxonomy (GTDB): domain Bacteria; phylum Planctomycetota; class Planctomycetia; order Pirellulales; family Thermoguttaceae; genus RUG11551. Next base: position 3,018 of record CAYZMZ010000364.1, on the reverse strand, counting down.
AAGCCCGACGATTTCGTTCAGCTGGTCGAACAGCAGGCGAAGCAGGGGGTCGATTACTTCACCATTCATTGCGGTTTGCTGCGCAGTCATATTGAATTAGCCGACCGACGCAAGCTGGGAATTGTCAGTCGAGGCGGGTCGCTGGTTGCTAGGTGGATGGTTGTTCATAAACAGGAAAATCCGTTCTATCAAAAATTCGACGATTTATGCGATATTATTAAGGAATACGATGTCAGCTGGAGTATGGGAGATGGTCTTCGTCCAGGCTGTCTGGCCGATGCCTCTGACAGGGCACAGATGGCGGAATTATCCGTCTTGGGCGATTTATGCCATCGCGCTTGGGACCGCGGCTGTCAGGTTATGATCGAAGGACCGGGACACGTTCCGATGGATCAAATCGCCATGAACATGAAGTTGCAGCAGGAATGGTGCTCGGGAGCTCCCTTTTACGTTCTCGGTCCGGTTACGATGGACTGCGCCCCCGGCTACGATCATATTACCAGTGCAATCGGCGGGGCGATGGCTGCCATGTACGGCGCGTCCATGTTATGCTACGTTACTCCCCGCGAACACATTGGACTGCCAACCTTGGAAGACGTTCATCAAGGCGTTATGGCGTATAAAATCGCCGCTCACGCTGCCGATATAGCCCGAAAATTACCGCACGCTCGAGATTTGGACGATGCGATTTCAGACGCCCGCGCTGAATTTAACTGGAAAAAGCAGTTTGAACTGTCTTTAGACCCCGATACCGCTCGACAAATGCGTCAGGAATCACTCAAGGCAGCAAATCAAACTCATTGCGGCGACGAAAAATTCTGCTCGATGTGCGGTCCTAAGTTCTGTTCGATTCGCAATTCTCAAGAAATGCAAAAGTTGCGCAAACAAAGTGAACAAGGCGATTAACACGTCAAGTAATATTTACTTATTATTTGACGTAAAAAAATATTACTTAATTTTTGGTGTTTTTTTTAGATTTTTAGCTTGATTTTTGCAATTTACATGGTAAAATCGTGATATAGATTATGATTTGTATCTAATATCACGTGTACTTTCTCACCAGATTTAATGAAGGCGTTTACCATGTATCGCTCAAGTTTTTATCGTGTTTTGTTAATTTCAGTCGTTGCGTTGCTGTTTAACGGTTCAAACGCTTCAGGGCAAACGGCAGTCCCCACTACTTACGATAGCTATCTTGATTCTATCAACATTTCCGGTGCCTGGAATGCGGGCTATACCGGCAGCGGAGTTCTGGTTGGAATTGTAGATGACAGTATGCAGATGAATCATTCATTCTACTCCGACCGGATTGTAACAGACCAATGCCGTAATTATTCCCGTTACAATGTCAATGGCAATATCACCGGAAACGTAAATGATTGTTCTCCCTACTTTGATAACGATATGGTACTTGGCCGCTGGGGAGATAATCACGGCACCGCAGTAACGGGATGTGTGGCCGCTTACGATACAGCGTCCAATACTTACGGTCCCGCTTACCAAGCGTCGGTAACAGGAATTCGATTGAATCTAACCTCGGGTTCATTATACACAAGTTCGATTTCAGAGGCTATGACGACAGGGTCTGGGACGATTAAAATCAAAAATAACAGTTGGGGATTTACTTCGGGGTATTCATCTATGGGAACTGATTTAATCAATACCATTGATCAGCAGACGCAAGCCGGAACGATTATCACCTTTGCAGCGGGGAACAATAGAGCAAGTACAACCGCCAATACCGCCGATGCCAATAAATCCTGTTTTACCGCCAATCCTTTTGTCATCTCGGTTGCCGCATTGGGATATACAAACAACACCTATGAGAAATACGCATCTTTTAGTGATTTTGGTTCCAGCGTTTTTGTGTGTGCACCGGGAGATGATATTCAAACTTCCGATAAATCAGACGTTGCTACAGGGCATACGCTAACCAACACATTTAATGGGGGAAGTTATTCATCTACAAACTATCAGGGGTATGTGACTGGAAATGTTGAGACCGCTTTTAATGGAACTTCGGCGGCGACGCCTATCGTTTCAGGCGTGTTGGCATTAGTTGTTCAGGCAGCACGCAATAATCCCAGTATAAGTGAAAGTAATATCAATACGCGATTTATGAAGCATCTTATTGCTGAAACGGCAACGAAATTGGATTTAACGGCTACCGGCAACGCGGCTTGGACAACCAACGGCGCGGGATACTCCTTTTCACCTTCTTATGGATTTGGCGAAATCAATGCGTCTGAGATGTGCTCAATGGCGGCAAACCCAATTCTTATGGGCGTTTCGGAGCAAACGGTTACCTCCTCAGTATGGTTTCGTAATTCAAATACGTGGAATGATAGTATTGACATTGAATCGGACAACGTTTATCAAGGACAATACATTAATTATTACCGTTTAAACCAAGGCTATTTGACCAGCGGGGCAAGTGCAAGCCAGTTGCAGACCGATGCTTCCGATACGATTCAGGTAAGTGTCTGCAGTTCAGGAAGTTCAAGCGCTTTGGTTACCAGTTCCTCCAGTACGAATCAGAACTCAACCGCTACGCCTCTTTCAGCAGACCCGGTATTTACTCAAGGGATAACAATTACCGATGGAGGTTCCATTTCTGTTGCTGCGAATTTCGCCGATGTTTATTCTGACTTTGACGAAATTGGCAAGCAATCGTTGGAAGAAGTTATCATCACTCTGGCGGTTTCGGCGGATTTATTGGGCGATTTACAGGTATCGTTGGAATCGCCCAGCGGAACGTCCAGCATACTGGTATATGCCGATACCTCAACCAATGAAACGAATACAAGCGGAGATTTATGGTGGTCTTTTACTTCCAATGCGTTCTGGGGCGAAGACCCGTTAGCTGAAGAAGGCGTCTGGACTTTAACTATTACCGACGCCGTTGCGAACTCGAAAACAATAACGGTATATGAAGCAGTCAGTACCTTCTACATGGGAGAACTGGTTTATGTTCCTGAGCCGTCTACATGGGCGTTGCTTATTTTAGGCGGATTCGGC
>CAYZMZ010000363.1:0-3863 GCA_964479655.1 uncultured Planctomycetaceae bacterium | reverse complement strand
TTTGCTCTTAATAAACAGGCGGCTCGAACGGCTGCTTGTTCTGAATTGGGACTGTCGGCCGGACATTGAAACGACGATTCCGGAACGAGCTGAATGTATCGGATAGCGGCTGGAATATCGTCCTTTTGGAACGCCAGTTGCGTTAAACCGAGGTTGGCATCCGGAGCGGTTTTGGGATTTTTTGCCGCCGATTCCAGAAATTGTTGGGCGGCATCGATATTATCGGATTTTAGATAGTACTGTCCAGCACGGAGCGTCGCTTCTTCGCTATAATTTGATTTAGGAAACCGCGAAACCAATTCGGCACAAATATTCGCCGCTTGTTTAGGATCGTTGAGTACTCCCCAGCAGTCTGCCCGGCGAATTAAGGCGTAGTCGGCATCGGAAAAATCGTTGATTCCCTGCGTTTTTGCGTTGCTGGCAAGATCGTATTGTTTTTCTGCCTGTTGGTATAATTTTTGCTCAAACAATGCGTTGGCGTAGACGCAAGCCGCTTCGGGAAGCAAGGGATGTTGCGGCCATCGTGCGTTAAATTCGGACATAAATCGAGCGCATTGAGCGATTCGCCCCTGTTCAAACATGATGCGTCCGATTTTGATATAAGATTGAACTGCTTCTTCCGTTTTGGGGAATCGCGTGTAAACTTGCTGATATGAGGTTATTGCCTGGTTGTACTTGGCTTGCTGATAGTAAATTTCAGCCAGCCGGTAGGAGGCGGTTGGATAATTTGCAGTTCGGGGAAATTCTTTTAACAGCGTTTCAAACCGGTTTTGCGCCTGCTGTAAACGTTCCGGAGAGATGTTTGTCAGACGAGCGTTTGTCAGACCAGAGTAAAACAGGGCGTTTTCCCTCTGGGTAAAAGAATCCGAACGAGCATCCAAAATTGCGTCTAAATCTTTTTGCGCGGATTCAAAATTGTCTTGCAGATAATAACAGACGGCTCGATTGTACTTAGCGTCGAAAAGTCTTTTATCTTGGGGATATTTATCGATAAAATCCGTCCATTTGGTTATTGCGCCGGGATAGTCGTTGGAATTTTGCAGCGCAGCGGCGATATTCATCGCGCTGTTTGCGGCGGAATCGTCGTTTTCAGACGCCTTTTGTCCCAAAACGGTTCCGGAAATCGTCAACAGGAAGAATATTATAGGGAAGTAGAATCTCATAGTCGAAATTGTTACTTTGGTTGGTATACGGGTTCCACTTGACTTTTTCCGGTTTGCATAACAAATCTCAGTCGTTTCATTTCGTTCCCATCGACCAACCAAAGGGTTGTTTGATTCGGGAGGATGAAATCAAAACGCCGTCAAGAGGAAAAAATCACGTAGTTATAGTATAAATTTGCAGTTTGAAAAAACGCGGTGATTATTAGCAAAACGTTTCGCCGTTTTAAACTCCAGATTCATTTTACCATCTTTTTAGAGAAAAGTCCAGTCATTCCCCCCATTTTAAGAAGAGATACCGAGTAAATTTTAGAAAAAAAGGTTTTTTTTACATGAATTTTGAAAATTCTTGTTGCAATATCTATAGTTTGGGTTAAAATTATATCTTATTCAATTTGAGTTGCTGGAATTATAACTTTGTGAATCAACGGTTATAATTTATGATTAGCAGAAAATACAATCGTTTATTGATTAGTCCAAGCCAAATACCGACCAAGTTATACTTTATACTTGGTTTCACTGGATTTTTCCGGCTTGTATTATCATATACTGGTTCCACTGGAGTTTTTCCGACTTATATTTTCATAAACCAGCCGTTTCATTTCGCCTTAATCCGTAAAATCGGGAGTTTTTATTCCTGCGGGGGCGAAAACAAAACGGCGTTGATAGAAAAAATAAAGTGGTTATCATATAAAACTCAAACTGAAGAAATCGACGGCGAAGCGGTATATACTGTTTCCGCTTGAGTTTTTCCGGTTTATATTTTCATAAACCAGTCGTTTCATTTCGTCTTAATACGTAAAATCGGGAGTTTATATTCCTGCGGAGGGCGAAATCAAAACGACCTCAAGAGGAAAATTCAAGTAGTTATAGTATAAAACGTTTTTCCGCAGCACAATAATATAAAATTGCGTATAGTTCAAGCGAATCCCTTATTTAACATAGGAGACAACCCCAATGAATGCTCATATTCCGGGCGGATTCAGAAATTATGATGAGTTCGACGAAGATTTCGATGACGAATTTGATGAAGATTTCGACGATACTTTCGAGGAAGATTTCGAGGAAGATTTTGATAAAGCCGATTTTAATCGCGACGACGACGGCGACGAAGACCTCGATGAAGCGACTCAATTAGCTCGATTTGGACAATTTTTGGTTGATGACGACGAAGATGCGCCCGTTGACCTGGTTCCTGAGGAAGATGGAGCGGAGGAAGGTACGGAAGAAAAACCGATTAAGCCTGTTGTGAGCGGAAAATCGCCCGTTGTAGAAGACCTGCCTGAAGACGACGAGATTATTGAAGACGATCCAACCGCTTTCGTCGACGAGGAATTGCTCGAAGACGACGATTTCGACGAAGAAGAGGAGTATTAATCGGTACCGGTTTTTGCGGAATCCATAGTACTTTTGGTATTTTGACGTGTTAATATCTTGAAAAATAGACAAAAAATACGCGTCAAAATATCAAATTGAATTGTTGAATGTATATTTATATAATAATCAGGTTGTTATGATTAAATGCAGTATGAGGTCAGATGATCTGATAATCCCCTAATTAAGCGGAGAATTAATCTAAAAAATTAATCCAAGAAACATGTTAAAAATAAGAGAACAACTTAAAGACGCGTTGACGGTAATTGAATCCAAATGGTCGGGCAAGCCCAAAGTCGGTATTATTTTGGGAACCGGGTTGGGAGGCGTGGCGGATCAAATCGACCAGGAAGCGGTAATAGATTACGCCCAAATCCCCCATTTTCCCGAATCTACGGTTGAATGTCATGCGGGAAACCTGGTCTGCGGAAAGTTTAACGGGATGGATGTCGTAGCGATGGAAGGACGATTCCATTCATACGAAGGCTATTCCATGCAGGAAATTACGTTTCCCGTTCGCGTTATGCGAGCAATGGGCGCGGAATTGCTGATTGTTTCCTGCGCGGCGGGCGGATTAAATCCGTTATATCGTCAGGGAGATCTGATAGTAATCGAAGACCATATTAATCTGATGGGCGGAAATCCTTTGGTAGGCGTAAACGACGATAAACTCGGACCGCGTTGGCCTGATATGGTTGAACCGTACGATCAGAAATTGGTAGATCAGGCGTTGCAAATCGCGTTGGAATCGGGAATCGTTGCGCATCGCGGCGTTTACGTTGCTGTAACCGGACCGAATTTGGAAACGCGGGCTGAATACCGATTTCTGCGTGGAATCGGAGCGGATATCGTCGGTATGTCTACCGTTCCGGAAGTCTTGGTTGCCGTCCATGCTGGAATGAAAGTACTCGGACTTTCAATTATTACCGATAATTGTCTTCCCGATGCACTTAAACCGGCTAATATAGACGAAATTGTCGCGACGGCCAACGTTGCAGCTCCGAAATTGGCTCATATAGTGCTGGAAATTCTGAAAAAACAGGTTTCTTGTAAAAATTGATCTTCACAAACTCTGGAAAATTTGCTAAAGTCCGCTTTACAATGACCACTTGATTTTTTTGACGATGCCGTTTTGATTTTGTTTATGAGGAAAAACGAACCCCTGTTTTACCGATTAGGACGAAATGAAACGGTTGCGGTTTGTTATGCAAGCCGGAAAAAGTCAAGTGGAACTCGTATATATTAGTTTCCCCTTTATTTTGGAATCGGGGGCTTGTTTTCCCCTTTGATCGAAATATTTTTCCGGAGTTGTCGCTATGAAACGATTTA
>CAYZMZ010000362.1:0-3865 GCA_964479655.1 uncultured Planctomycetaceae bacterium | reverse complement strand
TATACTGGTTCCACTTGACTTTTTCCGGTTTGCATAACAAACCTCAGTCGTTTCATTTCGCCCTGATCCATAAAACGGTGAGTATTTATTCCTACAGGGGCGAAATCAAAACGATGTCAAGAAGAAAAATTCACGTAGTCATAGTATAAAAGTATACTACACCAACTTGATAAACTATCGTAGTAATTACCCAGGCAAGGACGGTTAAAAACAGCCATTGAGAAATCGCCCATTTCCAGGAATTGCATTCTCTCGCCATGACTGCCACGGTTGCCATGCACGGAGTACCAATTAAACAAAAGATCATTATACATAATCCGACCAGCGGCGGATAATTACTCTTGATCGTTTCGCGCAAGGGTTCCGACTCCTCGTCTGCCTCCCCCACTTTATAGACGATTCCCATCTGCGCAACAAAAACTTCTTTTGCGGCAAACGCGCCCACCAAAGCGGTTCCAATTTTCCAGTCAAACCCCATCGGTTTAAGAAGCGGTTCAATCGTTTTTCCCAATCTTCCGGCATAACTGCCGACCAGTTGAGTTTCCGACTGCAAATCATCTACCGATTGTACTTGAATCTGCTTTTCCTCCTCAGGCAACGAGGATTGAACAATCGTTTCCCTCTGCGCATCAAATTTACTTATATCCTGCTCCGAAAGCCGGGGAAAGGTAGTTAGTCCCCATAGAACTATAGAGATACCTAAAATGACCGTTCCCGCTTTTTTCAAATACAGCCAGCCGCGTTCCAAGGCATGAATCCCGACGGTTCTAAAAGTCGGAAAATGATATGGAGGCAACTCCAAAATAAAGGGACTCTCCTCTTCCTTGATCACAAAAACGCTGAGTATTTTAGCAATAATAATCGCCAGAATTATTCCCAAACAGTACAGCATCCACAACAAAGGAGCCTGCCATTGCAACGGGAAAAATACCGGGATTATCAAGGTATAAATCGGTAATCGGGCACCGCAGCTCATCAAGGGAATTATGAACATGGTGATTAAACGTTCTTTCCTGCTGGGAAGCGTTCTGGTTACCATAATTGCCGGAACCGAACAGCCGAATCCGATAAGCATAGGAATAAAACTTTTTCCATGCAGACCGATTCTGTGCATGAATGAATCCGTCAAAAACGCCGCGCGAGCCATGTAGCCGGAATCTTCCAGAATCGCAATTCCCAAAAACAGCAGCAGAATATTCGGCAAAAATACAATGACTCCCCCTACTCCGCCGATAACGCCGTCTACCAGCAACGATCTTAGTAAACTCTCGGAACCCTCCGGCCAAAAACCGTTTACGACATCGCCCAGCCAGGCGAATCCCGATTCAATCCATTCCATCGGGTACGCACCTAAAGTAAACGTCATTTGAAAAACCAAATACATCAATAATAAAAATATCGGGATTCCCCAAAAGCGATTGGTTAGAATTGAGTCTAATTTATCTGACCGGCTTTTTTCGCTTACTATGGACGAACGAACGGATTGAGTACAAATATCCGCGATTTTTTCGTAACGTTTAGCGGCTGTAGATATCGTATCGGTTTCGGCTATTGCCTGAATTTCGCATGTTTCCGTTTGCTTGTCCGCCAGCTGAACAAGGGCATCGAGAATATCGTCCATGCCGACCGATTTACTGCCGATTGATTCTATAATCGGGGCGTCCAAGATTGTCGATAGAATTTTTGTATCTATCGATATTCCGCCCAGTTTAGCCATATCGACCATATTCAAAACGACGATCAGAGGAACTTTCATCTGCTGCAATAGCATCGTTAAATACAGATTTCGTTCCAGATTCGATGCGTCTATAACATTGACAACAACATCGGGATGCTGTTCGATCAAAAATTGGGCGGTTACCCGTTCCTCTTCAGAATACGGTGTTAAACTATACGTTCCGGGCAAGTCAACCAATTCTATTTCATGGTCTTGATAAAAGCATTTTCCCTCATAGCGTTCGACCGTTACGCCGGGATAATTTCCTACATGCTGCCTGGCACCGGTAAGATTATTGAAAATGGTCGACTTTCCTGAATTAGGATTTCCTACCAAGGCAACGCGAATTATTTTGTTATCTCTCATAGTTTTAGGCTAGCCTAAACTTCTTTCCAAAAAAAATTATTTTATTACCCTTTTCCTATTTTCGTTTTCTGAAAATAGAAAAAAACGTTAAAACTATACTGGTTCCATTTTACTTTTTCCGGCTTGAATAACAAACCGCAGTCGTTTCATTTCGCCACGCAATCAATAAAATAAAGGGCTGTTCTATTCTGTTCGGACGAAATCAAAACGATGTCAAGAGAAAAAATCACGTAGTCATAGTAAAATTGCTATTGCGTAATTTCAATTTCGGAGGGTAAACCGCGCCCTAAAACCAGTCTCGTACCTTTGCAATTGATTAACGTTGCGTTTTTCAATGAGTTATCGATAACCCGAATTTTTGTTCCCGGCAGCAAGCCCATCGAAATTAACAACGATGTAAAATTGCTTGCCGTGTTCATAGAACGAATGGTAATTTCGCTCCCATTTTTAACTTCAGCCAAAGACATTTTAATCTCCTTTTTGATAAAATTAAATTTGATACTTGGTATCACGTGAATTTCCTGCGATGGTTATACTATGACTTCTTGATTTTTCCCTCGACGCCGTTTTGATTTCAAGTGGAACCAGTCTATCGACAGGCACGATACATGTATACATCAACTAACGACGTTGACAACAATTCCTTCCGCTTCCTTTTCCGACAGCGAAAGAGCGTAACCTCGTAACAGTATTTTTATGGGGGCTTCCCTGGAATCAGTTAGTTCCACTTCAACTACCGTTCCAGGAGTTGCCCCCAATTCGATTAAACGGCGGTAAACACCGGTACTTTTTTTCAGTTCTACAATACGGCCTTTTTCACCCGGAAAAAGCTGGTTTAACGGTTTATGAACGGTCTGTTTTTGTGCGTTTATTTTCTTTTGCGTCTCGATTTTTTCTACAATCATTTTTACGCATTGATCGCATTGAGAACAGCTGGAATCCATATCGCATTGATGTTCAAAACCGGAAATCCACAAATTACCGCCCCGGGGGCATTTTTCGATAAACGCCGCGAAACGAACCAGTTTGTCTATAATATCCGTGGGGATAACGTGCTCCATTTTGCACGCCGCCGCATCGGCTGCCGAATATTCTACCTGAAGAACGCCGCAAAGAAAATTCCTCAGTTGTTCATGTCGTCGGAATACCCGCTCCGCAATAACCGCCCCTTGACTGGTTAGAGTTATCAATTCATACGGAACGTAATTAATCAGCTTCCTTTTAGCTAAAATTCGCAACGCGCCGGTTAGCGACCCGCCCGCGACATTCATTTGTTTGAGAATATCTTTCGGACGAGCCACCTGGTTTTTCATAATAACCCGAAAAATGGCTTCGAGGTAATCTTCCAGACTTTCCGTTAGTTCTAATTCCTGCGCGTTGGTCATAATAAACGTCCTTGATAATTTACTTTTGTGTCAACTTCAAACTTTAGGAATGACTAAAGTATAACACCAATTTTTTCTCCCGCAAGGGGAGAGAATAAAAAATTTTTCATTTTTTTGAAAATACGGACCTTCGCCCATTTTTAGAAGGTGTAATCCAGCGAAATACCGCCTGAAATCTGGTTATTTTCCTTGCCGTCGTTAAACTGGAACGGTTCGGTGCCTCCGTTTGAATCGTAACGAATTTCGGGACGAATTACCAATTCGCCTTTGAACAATCGGCACGCCATACAGGAGTTTTCGTCTTTCTTGAATGGACTCCAAGATAAACATAACGTCGTTTCAAAAACACTTGTATTGGAATCTCCGGAATTGCCGTACTGATATTCAACGCGAACTC
>CAYZMZ010000361.1:2460-3897 GCA_964479655.1 uncultured Planctomycetaceae bacterium | reverse complement strand
TTCTCGTTTAAGGTTTTCGATTAATACATGATCCTGGGCAACGACCAAGACCTTAACCATAACCTGATCTTCGAGATCGCCAAGGGGCATTCCATGTTCTTTGAGGAACTTAATGAGGTATTCACGAGGAATACGACGATCCTGGGAACCGGGAATTCGGTAGCCTTTCAGACGACCGGAATCAAACCATTTACTTACTGTACGCGGGGCCACTTTACAAATTTTTGCGACCTGACCAGTTGTGAAGACCTTCATTTTCAGGCACTCCGTAATATTTTTTCAACTCGCCTTTGTGACTTCCCTGTCATACTGTCAGACAGGAAACTGATTCTCAAATTTCCCGCATATACAATGCAGAAAAAGCTGGGTCAAGAGAACCAATACATTTCGCTTAAAATATTTTTAACAAAGCAACAGAAAAACTATTGCAATATCCGTATATAAATTATAAGGGATAAAACAATCATTTAATTCTTTTGCCTTACTAAAGGAATCGGCATTTTAGCAAAATAACAAAAGGAAAAAATCAATTAAATTGATACATTTTTCATTTTTTGCAATTTCGGATAAATCCTGTTTCCTATCAACTCCCGCACGATTGTCGTAATCATTACATTCAATTTTAATGCTGAACTTGATACAATAGGAATCGTAAAAAACGACCCTCAAACTTTAGGAGGAAATCAATTTTATTGTGAAAGTTTTGAATTTGCGTAAAAAGTCGGATCGAAATTACCTAAATATTACGTACTGTTCCAAACTTCCTATACTACCAATATTCGCAGCGATGGGGCTTGTTTGAAGGAATTTTACTGGTATAATTAATAAAGAATTTTATTTTATCCAAGCTATCTGACAAAATAAGAAATGGGTAAACATCGCGTTTATTTTTATCTGTTTCTCAATACCCAGATTGAATCAATAAAAAGGATAGGAAATGGCGGAATCTGTTTATCAATATGATGTTTTGGTTGTCGGAGCGGGACATGCGGGAATAGAAGCCGCCTGCGCCGCCGCCCGAATTGGCGCGAAAACCGCTTTGCTGACAGGAAATCTGGATACAATCGGTATGATGAGTTGCAATCCAGCTATCGGAGGCGTGGGAAAGGGACAAATCGTTCGCGAAATCGACGCCTTGGGCGGCGTGATGGGGCAATTGATCGATAAGACAGGTATCCAATTCCGTATGCTCAACCGCAGCAAAGGACCTGCTATGCAGGGACCGCGAGCTCAAGCAGACAAAGCAGTCTATCGAAACGAAGCGAAATTCTTTTGCGAATCCCAGCCGAATTTGTATCTCCGTCAAGAAATGGTTACCAGTCTGATTACCGAAACGGTAGACGGCAAGCGAGTCGTCCGAGGCGTGGAAACGATGGTCGGCTCTAAATACATGGCAAAAGCGGTAGTTTTATGCGCGGGCACTTTTTTGCAAGGATT
>CAYZMZ010000361.1:0-2450 GCA_964479655.1 uncultured Planctomycetaceae bacterium | reverse complement strand
CCAAAATTCCCGGCGGACGCTCGGCAGAACCGCCGGCTGTCAGTTTAAGTATTTCTTTGATTCAAAACGGAATTACGTTGGGACGATTCAAGACCGGAACTCCCGCCCGTCTGAACTCCCGGACGTTTAATTACGATAAATTGATCGAACATAAAGGCGACGATAACCCGGAGCCGTTCTCTTTTATGACCGATCGCTTGGACGTAGAACAAATTCCGTGCTGGATGACGCATACCAACGCAACAGTTCATAAAATTATTACAGATAATTTAGATAAAGCTCCGATGTATTCTGGACAAATTAAGTCTACGGGTCCTCGATACTGTCCTTCTATAGAAACCAAAGTCGTTCGTTTTGCCGATAAAGACGCGCATCAGATTTTTCTGGAACCGGAAGGACGCCGCACAAACGAAGTTTATATTAACGGTCTTTCGACCAGCATGCCGCCGTATTTGCAGGACGCCATGATTCATGCTATCGCCGGACTGGAAAACGCGGAAATAATTCGCTACGCCTACGCCATAGAATACGATTACGCCCCGAGTTTAGGTCAGATTCAGCTGTCTTTGCAAACCAACGCGGTATCCGGCTTGTATCTTGCAGGTCAGTTAAACGGAACGACCGGCTACGAGGAGGCAGCCGCACAGGGCTTGATTGCCGGGGCGAACGCTGCGTTACAAGCGGCGGGAAAAGCTCCCATTAAATTGGATCGAAGTCAAGCCTATATCGGCGTGATGATAGACGATTTAGTTACCCGGGGAGCAGACGAACCGTATAGAATGTTCACCTCGCGGGCAGAGCATCGACTTCGTCTGCGCGGGGATAACGCAGATCGTCGGCTAACCTCGATTGGTTTTCAAGCCGGCTTGATTGATAATCTTCGCTGGAACGCCTTTGAAGAAAAATCGCGTCAGATAGAAAAGACGCTGGAATTTTTACAAACCAGTCGGTATCTGGGGTTGAGTGCCTACGAGCATCTGCGTCGTCCTGAAACAACCTGGGAATCGCTTTCCGAACGGTATCCCGAATTAAAATCCGTTAATTCTCGCGTTGCAGAGCAATTAGTTTACGACGCGCGATACGCCGGTTATATAGAACAGGAAGATGAACAAAACGCTCGGCAGAATAAAATCGGACGTCGGCATATTCCTGCCGACCTGGATTACTACTCGATTTTGCATTTACGTATGGAGGCGAAAGAGGCTTTGTCCCGCGTTCGCCCGGAAACAATCGATCAGGCAACCCGGATTGGAGCGATCACGCCAGCCGATATTGCCGTACTGACCATATTTTTAAATCACCATGAAAACTGAACTAACGTATACTCCAACACTTTCGGAAAAAATTCCCGCTCCGTTTTTGATTTTTCGCGCATTCAAGGCGGCTTTTTCTCCTAATATACTCCTTCTGTCGGCGGCGGCGTCTTTAATATGCGTTTGGTTTGGACTTTGGTCTCCCGCCGCTAATTTTGTGGGGGATGCCCGACTGATAGACGATTTTACCAAGCCGATACCGTTGGAAAATCGGACGTGGATTCAGTTGGGATCGGAGTTGCTGTTGCAATATCGCCCGTACTTTCACGGAACGGGATATATGTTCTACTGGCAGATCGCCGCGTCCTTTTTACTATGGACGTTTACCGCTTTGATGATCAGCCGGTTAGCCGCCGTTCGACTTACCGTAGGCGAATCTCACTCTATAAAACGCGCCTATTTCTGGGCAACGCACAAATATTTTACGGTAATCGGAGCGTTGGTAATCGCCTTGGCTATATCCGCGTTTTTATGGACGATTGCCTTGGGCGGATTACGGATTCCCTATTTAAATCAATGGCTGTTTCCGATTTGGCAAATCGCGATTTTTCTGGGATTGCTGGTCAGTATAGGGATTGCCGTTGCGATTCCTATGATGTTTTCCGCCGCCGTTATTGAGCACGAAGATTGCTTTGATACGCTCAGCCGCTGTTTCGCCTACGCAGTACAAAAACCGATTTATACGATTAGCTGCTTAATTATTGCTGCGATAATCGGGAATTTTGGTATTGCAATTTTGGTAATTTTTCTCAACGGTTTTAACTACCTGACTTTTAATCTGATTCATTTGTCTAGCATGGAAATAAATTCATTCGTGCAAATGTGTATGAGATTTGTCTGGCTAATTCAGCAATTCGTCTTTAACGCCTACGTATTTACCAGTATGACGGCGATTTATCTATTACTGCGTTTTCAGATAGATAAAGTCGAATTGAGCGAAATATACCTACCGATTCCTTACGGACTTCCGCGGCATAAATTACCGGAAATAAAGTAACAGAAACGACAATCACGTCAATTGAAGACGAGAAGCAAACATCAAATTGCCGATTTGCAATTGACTGAATCGCGTTGTTAGAGAATACCGCTTGATTCGGAGGCGGGGTCTTAACCTCTTTAGAGGTTTCTCGTATGGTA
>CAYZMZ010000360.1:2597-3897 GCA_964479655.1 uncultured Planctomycetaceae bacterium | reverse complement strand
ACCTTTATCAAGAGCATCTTTCATCCCTTTGATCTGAGGCAACATTCCGTTTGCCGCCATAAATTCAATGGCCGCACCGACAACAACAGGGCTTTTCGGGTCAATAATAACGCCTGGCTCCATGCCCTTTTCGTCTTGGTACGGATACCAGTTTCCGGCGTAATGACCGTACATGGCAACAATTCTCGATGGAGACAAGGGCAAGTACATTCGTACCAGTTTTTGAATGTAATCCAATTTTGTCGGTTGACCTGCTAACAAAACGACGTCCGCTTTATACTCAACGCAGCGTTGGCACATATCGAAAATTAATTCGTCAAAAACGTCGTGAATGACGCCTTCAAACTCTTCTTTATGAACAACCAAATCCAATTCCTGTTCAACTGTATAGTAACCAGGACCACGCAGTTTATCGAATACCGCTTGGAGCGATTCCAAAATCGACGGGTCTACCAGCTCGGGGTCTGTATGAGAAATCGGCTCTGTATATTCGTGATCAACCGCTTTTTTGAGGTATTCGTTGGCAATCGGAACAAACAGACGATTCATCCAGGCAATTCGATGTCCTTTGAACTCCCGGTTACGAGGAACTTCCGGACCGAACAGTAACTGAACGTCTTCTTCTTCCAGGTTTAGGGATTCGGCGAATTGAGGAATAATAATCGCTTCCAATAATCGTTTAACCAACTGATCTCCCCCCAAGGAAATACCGTCTTGATGAAGCGTTTTTCCATGGATTAAATCGTCGATTTTGGATTCGTAGTTGTAACTGGCGATCATTAAATCGGTTGTTCCGCCGCCAATATCAATACAGGCGATACGAATTTCGTTTTTCTTATCTCCAATTTCAACTTCCTCTTTTTGAGAACCAGTTTTACCGGGACGAGCAATTCCCCCTCTGCGTCGGGAAGCAACCGCCCCCATTTGGAGCATGTTTTCCTCCGGCGGAGCCTGCTGAATGATTTCTCCCCGGTCTTGATGAACCGTAGAAAACCAGATTCGCGGGTCTTGCCCCAATAAACCTAATTCACTCCAAATGTAGGTAAGATGGACAGCACTTGCCTCGTCGATAGACAGGTTTAACAGCGGACGAACTCGCTGGAATCGTCCTAAAGTTCGGCAGAAGATTTCTATCGCCTTTTGAACCTGCATTCGCAAACGATCTTTTTCCTCGGTAATCATTCCAGAGGGATAGGTTAGCGTAATTGTACGCAGTTCGCGAGCACGTCCTGCATCTCCTGAGGACGTTCTATACGCCATAGAATTTATGTACGTATAAGCCTGACAAATCATTTCATAC
>CAYZMZ010000360.1:0-2587 GCA_964479655.1 uncultured Planctomycetaceae bacterium | reverse complement strand
AAGCCGCCGTCATCATTGTTCGGGGAGCATGACGCGGTTTAAGCGGCATATCGGTTGCGAAATCGCGCTCTTGAGGACCGCCTTCTTTGAGCAAAAAGTCGTTATCGTCCTCATGAATAAAACGCATTAAAGGTCCGTGTAAATTATCACAGTATACGTTTGTTGCGCATAAATTGTGCGGATCACACATGTGCCAGTTTGCGCCTTCAAGCCAGCTGGAATCTGCCGCCCATAAATATCGCTTTGGAGAACTGACACCGGTTCGTATATCGCCGTCTGGAGTAATAACCTGAAGCAGATCGTCTACTTCATGTCCCATGCGAACCTGCGAAAAATCCTGGAATAGATCGGGAGAAATGGTAACCTCAACTTTGGTTTGTCGAGGTTGCGAACTGCCAAATCCAAACCAGCCTTTTTTTGCCTGCGAATTTTCATCGGTATGGAACTGAATTTTCTTCTGCTTAATCGGCGGTAAATACGGGGAAGTAGACCAATGCGTTTTGGAGGAAAACCAGCGATTTTCCGGCTGACGAACGTATTCGCCTTCGTTGTTATACTGACTTAAATGATACCGATTGGTAAGTTCAAAGGGAATCATTTGAGGGGTTTGAGAAATTTCTCCGACTACTTCCAGCAACAACGCCCCGGTTCGGCTGTTGCCGAAATCGATGATCATATGAACCTGTTTCGGCTCACCGGAAGTCGCGGTTGCCGGACGAATTACAATTTGCGTTTCCGGCACGCCTTTTAAAGGGGAATCCGCTACGTCTAACAAGCCGCGCAATTCAATCGGGAAATCCCCGGTTAATGCGGAGGCATCGCAAAAATACCCGATTTCCGTATCTCCGCAGGTGGTATCGATAGCAAAAAACAATTTTGTACTGTCTCCGCCTTGAATTACCTGCCATTGAATATACGGATATTCTTTCAGTGAACGGGGGTCTTCCGCTTCAGGCTTGCCCGCGTTGATATTACATTTCGTCCGCTGCCAGCCATTGCCTACCTGCTGAACGTTGTATCTGGTGCCCCCTTTGAGAGGAACGCATACCAATTGGACGCCTGTATTTGCAAATAAAATGTACATTTTTATAATTCTCGAAAACTTATTTTGTTAAATTTTTATTGATTGATTGATTATTTGACAATTTACACGATATACAAAAGTTGATTATAATTTTTGTTTCAATCTGTAAATTGCCCCGGTAACTAATAGCGTCCTTCAAAAGGCAACAGAATATCCCATAACTCGGAGTTTCCCGGCGGAATTTGAACGTGATCTCCCGCTCCGGATGCCAACGCCTGCGGTACTCGCTCCACCCATCGTTTGGTAAACGATGCCGCTAAACCGTATTCCTCGTAGGCCTCCAACGGCTTGATAAACGAATCATCCTCATGAATTTCGTCGCCGTCGACAACCAATTGCTGACTCTTTATTGGTGCCCAGGACGGTCCCGGATTCATAATATAATCGTTCATAATAATTTGCGTGTATTTACGTCTGGCACGACGCCGAGCCGCTTCATCGCGCGTTTTCAAATGAATTACCGGATCTAACTGCTTGAGCAACTCCGTAATACAGTGCTCGCTGGTTAGATAATCTTGCAAATATCGGACAAAGGTACCGAAATCTTCCGGGTCCATCCACGGTCCATCGTCTGAATGCTGCTTGATGTATTCTGCCCAGCGACGGGGAACTTCTTTCTTTGCCCAATCGCTTAAATACTGCCGCAACGTGCCGGGCAGCGGGTCTCCATGACGTTTGGAAACAATATCGGCGCAGTCTGCCAGCATCGCTTCCGCGCCGTCTTGCAGCGTTAAAACGTTTTGCAAAGCGTAAATTTTATCGTACGCTCTCATCGGGTCTTCTGTAAGCCAGTTTACCATTACTTCGCCCGATTTAATACGTTTTTCGCGGTCTACGTTGGCATCCGGATCGACAAACCAGGCTCTTGCCAGCTGTAAAATCTCCGCTCTCAAACGGGTAATTTCCGATTGCAACTGTTCTTGCTTATCGGTTGCCGTGGTTACCTGACGAATACCGGCGGAAATGAGCGACTGACCGCCGTCCCCGTCTGTCATGGCAACGTCCCAGCGTTGTTCTTTATTTCGCACGTATTTGGTAACCTGCTCGGACTGCAAAAACGCTTCTTTCGCCTTCTGCCATTTGACCGGGTCGTTTTTCTGACGCATGGCTTCGTTTGTATCCCACGTTCCAGGATAACGAATTGGGTACGCGTTGGTAAACGCCTTGCCTTTTCCGCCGAAGTCGTTAAAAACATTGTCCAACGCATCGGACAGCTGATTCAATCGGGCTTCGTACAGCGATTTATCCGCGTAAATTTCGCGGTTACGAAATTCATCGTCAATACCAGTCATACCGACAAACAAAGCGGGAATATCGTCTTGAACTCCCTTCGGCCATATCTTTTCGCCGTATCGGGTACAGCCCCATTTATTGATATGGTCTTTCATCTGGTTGGATACTTCCAGGTTACCGCCTCGGGAAAGCAGCATCAAGGTTTGAATTTGGCGTTCTTCTGTACATCGTTCAAACAGGTAAGAGACTTTTCCGCGTTTGACGATTTCC
>CAYZMZ010000359.1:0-3908 GCA_964479655.1 uncultured Planctomycetaceae bacterium | reverse complement strand
TTAGAATACAGAATTGGACGGACGTATATAAGGAGGAAATGCGTCTCCGGCTTTTCTCCGCGACCCCGCTGAATATTGTTCTACCGTTCGTTGCTCCCTCCGGGAGCTGCTTCGATTCGTTGGTTATCCGCAGTTCTACCGTTCGTTGCTCCCTCCGGGAGCGGTTTCGATTCGTTGGGTTATCCCCGGTTCTACCGTTCGTTGCTCCCTCCGGGAGCTGCTTCGATTCGCTGGTTATCCCCGGTTCTACCGTTCGTTGCTCCCTCCGGGAGCTGCTCAATTATATTAAGGGTAAAAAACGCGAATTGATTTATTCGCCGTATCGTTCGCGTTCTATCTCTTGCAAGGTTTTTCCTGAAGTATTGGGCGCGAATATCGTTCCTGCGAGCATGCTAACAGTTGCCATCCCGACCATAATTCCAGCGGCAAGAGGAAAGCCTGATCCGTCTTTTCCCATAATTATCGGGACGCTTGCCGTCCATAACCCAACAGAAATTCGGGCGACGAAAAACGTAAAGCCTTGAGCGGAGGCCCGATAATAAGACGGAAATAACTCATTGCACCATAGTTGATAAAATGCCTGCTGCCCTGACCCGTTGTTGATTCCCATTAAAATCGAAATCAAAATAAAGACAACCGGAACCGCTCCCAAGGCGGGCACCGTCCAAGTATACTTTAAACAATCTACCGGCAGCAAAAACAACCCCCACGCGACAATAAACAGAGAGGAAATAACGAAGTATATCAATCGTCGGCTAATTCTATCGCCCCACGCCATAAAAATTGTCAACGTTGAAACGGCTGAAACCGCAAACAGAACAACAGTTAAGGCGCACGATACGGCGTTTCCAATGCCTCCAACGCTGTCGTAAATATAGGGAAGCAAAAATCCCATTGTACCTGCTGCCCAATTCCAAACAACGTATACTCCGCATAAAAACAGGATTGTTTTCAGATTCGTTGCGGAAAGCAAGTTGATCATTCCTAATCGCTTGACTTTTCCAGAGGCGATCAATTCTCGTTCCTGTTCTTTGGCCGCTTTCCAATTATTGGATTCGGGCATTCCAAGTCGTAAAAACCAGACTACAAAGGCAACTACGATTAGATGACCAAAGACAATTCGATTTGCCAGCAAGCCGTTTTCCGCACCTAAGCCCCAGACTAAAATCGTCTGCATGAGTAATACAACCGCCGGACCGACGGCCCAAAATACCTGAGCGGCTCCGCAATGCCGCGCCCGATTTTCGGCGGGAGCCTGTTCTGCAATTAGCGTCCAGCTGGCAACTACGTCTGCCCCGACAGCCAAGCCGACTATCAGGTATCCAACCAACATCATTAAGTAGCCTGGATAAAAAGTAACGACGGCAAAACCCGTGGAAAGAGAAAGTATTTCGTTTCCACGCATGCAAAAAACGATTAATAACATACCTAGTATATAAATGAGCAGGTCATACGTATAGACAAATTTGCGCCCGAATTTATCACATAGCACGCCGCCGATAATCGCTCCAATCGCCGCCCCAATTGCGTTTGAACTGCATGCGGTAAGCAATCCCGTTTGCCAGTCGCTCATCTGAAGGTAGTTTTCCCATAATTTTAATCCCGCCGCTCCAGCAACTATAGAACCTGCGTCTATGTAGCTTGTCATTGAAGCAACTATCGTTTGTTTCCACGCTGATACCGAAGGCATAACTTCTTCACTCATAATTGAAAGAATCCTGTAAATTGTATTTTTGATTTTATACTATGACTACTTGAATTTTTCTCTTGACGTCGTTTTGATTTCGTCCGAACAGAATAAAACAACCCTTTGTTTTATTGCTTGGGGGCGAAATGAAACGACTGCGGTTTGTTATGAAAACCGGAAATTTTCAAGTGGAATCAGTATAATAATCTACTTATCAATATAAACCAGCCCGCATTATATTCCTTTATCAAGAGCAATGCAAGAGGTTAAAACCAAAAAATGACAAAATTCTGAAAAATAAATGGAAGAAATCTGTCATTTTGAAAATTCTGGATGCTTCATACTTGTTGAATTGGGAATTATTCTTTAGAATCGCGAATAATCTTCTTGTTGCGTTCGATGGTTTTTTTGTCTAAATACGAGTAGTAATCGGTATCTTTCAAAATAAAAGCGATTTGTCGAGCGATGTCTTTTTTCCCTGATTCCATTAGACGCTCTGCAACCGGCATGGCTTTATCGGCACAACTTTGAAGATCGACTCGCTTGAGCTTGTTTTTCAGAAGTTCCATCAAAGCGTTGGCTTGCAGTAAATCTGAATCCGCATCGAAAACCTTTCCCATTTGTTCGGCTATTTGCAACGTTTTATCTATTTCCTGTTCCTGAGCCATCTGGGAAATGGAATACTGATATAAATCGTAGCGCAAGGCGGGATCAATTTCTTTAAGGTTAGCTAATTTAGCCGCCATTTCGGATATTTTTTCGATTCGACTGTCCGCTTTGGAATCTCCTAAATGCTTATTGACTAAAGCCTGCGCTTCTTCAACTTTAGCTTTCAGCTGCTCTTCCGGCGGAACCGGCAGAACAATATAGGTTCTAAAAAACTTGGTAAATTCGGCATTTTTATCAGCTTGCTGAAAGTCGTCAGGCAGAGTGAACATTTGTAATTGCGGATTAGCAGCTCCTTTTTCGGTTGCCAGGAAATAATTCTTGTTGGGATTCGCTATAACAGTATCCGTTGATTTGAGCAAAGTTGCAATCGGCTTAACACGCGGCGTGTCCCACGTTAAAATATCGACTTGTCCGTCTTCCGATTGAGCAACAACGTATTTTCCCTTGTCTGTAGTAGCGGCATATTGTAAAGGCTTTCCCGAGGCGTGTTTTTGAATGAGCTTGCCTGTCATCCAATCCCATTCTCCCATATTGCCGTCCTCCCAGACTGCGAACAGAGAATCGGTGGCTGGATTAAAACTTACTTGAATTACGGGGGAATCTGATAGCTTTTGGGTAAACGTTTGTTTTATGGTAACCAAAGAATTAATAGAATTACTATTGCTGCTGTCTGAGTTGTCTGTAGCCGGTTCGTATTGATCTGTATTCCAAACGCATACCTCGCCAGCTGAATTTCCCGTTGCTAAATGGCGTGAATCTTTGTTGAAATCAATCGAGGTTGGTAGTACTTCTGTTTCAAAACGATAGAAGTATTTTCTGAATTTGTATTTGATGTCGTCGGGCAATTGCTTAATCCATCGACGTTGCGGGACAGATTGCGATCCGGGAACAAAGCAGAGAAAATCTGTATTGGATTCCAGGTTAATCAAGTGAATTAAGCCATCGTTTAACGCGACAGCCACGTATCCGCTTTCCCCGTTTACGGGAGAAACTGCCATGTTCAGAATTTGATAACCGCGATATTCAATAACTACTTTGTTTTGAAAATCAGTTTGATTCCACCGAACTATTCCAGACCGCGGACGTACATCGGCTACCCCATCTGATTCCAGAAAATCTGCGGCGTTAATAATTGCCTGATAGTCCATTATTTGCTGTTTGGTTGGATTGCACGCTCGCAATAATACCTTTCCGTCTGGAGAGTTTTTCAAAACCGCTAACTGGTTGTTACCTCCTGCCAAACAATCTTGAGAAGTACCAGAAGCTAAATCCAGTAACTGCACCTTGCCATTTTTTTGACCGAATCCGACTGTATCGGATTTCAAGTCCAGAACTGCTGTTTGGGCGTAACTGTTTTTCTTTTTCGTATCCAACGGCAACGTATACCGCAGCACTGTTTCGGAGTACGTTTTTGCTAATCCCTCCTTTTTTAACAGGGTGTCCATATCGGTACTAGTATTGGAATCGTTTTCGGATGCGGAATCTGGAGTAGCAGAGTTATTCGCGTTTGCGTTATTCGTATCGGGCGAAGAAATAGGATTACCTTCGCCAT
>CAYZMZ010000358.1:0-3918 GCA_964479655.1 uncultured Planctomycetaceae bacterium | reverse complement strand
TTGAATCTGTTTTTCGTTCCATCGAACGGGGGGAAGCGGTTGATTTTCCTGATCATGAACCCAATTCCCGCCTCCGATCAAGGTTGCGCAGGCTTGCAAGCCGGTACGGGAACTGCTTGGATAACGCCCGTTGCCGTTGCGTACCAGCAAACCATCGACCCCGGACGGATTATCGGCTCCTTCTCCCAAGTCGAGGTCTTCAAAAGGCGTTGGCGACGGAAGCTCCCAGGAGTTGAAACCGATCAGACGTTGATTATACCCCGCTCGGGCGGCTAAGTACAGTTCTTTCCAGTCGGGGCTGCGATAGTAGTAATTTACCGAACCGTCGTCAAACCAAAATCCGGCTATCCGACTGCCGTAACGATTTCCCATATCGGAAATAATCGCTTTCCAGTTATCGAAAAACTCGGTTGTATCGGTTTTCCAAAATCCGCTTGCTGATTGCCATTGAGGATCGTTTGAACTGCCCAGATGATAGTATAACATCAGACGAATACCTCGTTTATTCAACGCCGCAGCTATTTCTCCGACGAGATCGCGCGTACAGGTTCTTCCCGGCAGAATTTTATCCAGCGCGTTGTTGGAACCGGGAAAGAATAATTGCGCGTGCGAGGTTGTCAGAACGACGAATTTCGCATCGGTTTGCTGAACGTGATCGGCGAATTTTTCAACGTCGAAATCTCGAACCGCGTCCTGATACGACTTTTTCGTACCGGTCAGCGGAGCGGTTTGCGATGTCCAATGGAACATCAGTCCGAATCCTGCCTCTTGAAGCCAAGTCGTATCCGAGCGGAGAGATTGAGCCTGTTGTAACTGCTGCGCCTGTATTTCCGGACGAACCAGTTCAACGGATAAGACTTCAAAATTTAACTCCTGACCAGCGTTTGACGGCTGAATTGTCAACGATAATTCCTGTTCTCCCGCATTGATTGCAAACGTATCGGGAAACGTAAAACGATCCCAGCGACGACTGCCTTCGGGCAACGATAAACGAATCGAACCTGCCGGACCAGACAGAACGGCTTGCGCTGCACCTGTCGAGATTTTATTGAGCAGAATCCGAACTTGATACGCTTCCGACTTTTCTGCACGAATCGACCAGCGAATTTGGGTTTCCGGCGACTTCCAATTTCCGACTCCGAACTTTCCGTGTCCTCCCAGAGAGCGTGAAAGCCGACTGTTTGGAGCTTCCGACGGTATTTCAACGCCGTCAACCGCCATGAGAACGTTGACGTTGTTCCGATTGATCATTCCGCTTGGAACGAACTGCGTTTGCGCCTGAACCGGAATTGTCAAGCATAAAAATAGAGATACGACAAAACAGACAATCGCGGGGAATCGATAGGATAACAATATTGATTTATTCATTTTTATCTGGTAGAAACGTGTTACAGGTAAATTTTTCCTGTTTTTCCTTGGACGGTACTTTTTTCAATCAAAAGACGTTTTGCGTTATGCGGTTATTCGCAATCACGAATTTTAACAAATCTTTATTGTAAAAATAAGCGTCGTTGAGAGGAAAAGCCCTGAAAAACAGAGGCTCAAAATTGGCGGGAATACAAATTGGCGGGAATAAAACACCCTGTTGCCCTGCTTATTTCTGAAAATGTCCTGTTTGCAAGAGATTGCAGACGATTTCAGGCAGGGCCGCAGTCAAACGCAAGGCTGTATTAATAAACGCAAACCCGTATTAATAGTCCGTGATAATAACAGTTCGTATTAATACAAACGGGACGACTTGCAATAAAAAACCCTCGTTGTAAGGGATTACAACAAGGGTAAGCGGAGGACACGAGATTCGAACTCGCAACCCCAGAAAGGGGCACCTCATTTCCAATGAGGCTGCTAGCCATTCGCTTATCCTCCAAGCGAAATACTACGCGAGATTCTAGCAAAATTCATTCTTTTGCCAAGGGGGGGTATACTTTGAATATCAAAAAAACACCGGCTTTGTTTAGACGCTTGAACGATATACTGATTTTACGCGAAGTTTTTCGGCTTGTATAGCAAACCTCGCTTGTTTTCTTGTCGCACTTTTGTTATAATCAGAGAAATTCCACGTGAAATATTCCGTTTTATACACCATATCCCCAGCCGTTTTAGTTCGTCCTGATCGGTAATACAAGGGGACGTTCTATTTATAAGAGGGAAATCAAAACGGTGTCGGAAAAAGTTTTACGCGGTGGCAGGATAAATGTTTTGAGACTAAACGGTTTGCGTTTTCGGCGTACCGAAGTCCCGAAAATCCAATATTAACAGGAACTTCTACCGAAAAATTGAGGAGAATACCATGAACCGAGTATCACGCCGTAGAGCTATTCAGACAACGTTTTCCGCGTTGGCTGCCGGTTTGACGTTTCCTTTGAATTTATTGGCTGCACCAAGCGAATCCCCCGCTTTACCTGAGGCCGCGTGGAATAATCTTCCCTGCTGGCATGGGTTCAATTTGCTGGAAATGTTTATGCGCGGCTGGATGAATCAGGAATTTGTCGAAGACGATTTTCGCTTTATGCGCGATGAAGGATTTAACTTCGCCCGGCTTCCGATGGATTATCGTACCTGGATTCTCGATAACGATTGGCGTCGAATTGACGAATCGTCTGTTAAGCGAATTGACCGCGCCGTCGAATGGGGACGCAAATACGGCGTTCATATCATGCTGAATTTGCATCGTGCGCCCGGTTATACCGTGGCTGAACCGCCGGAGAAAGAATCGGTTTGGGATTCCGACGAAGCTCTAAACGTCTGTACAGAACATTGGACGATGTTTGCCAAACGATTCGCCGGAATTCCGTCCTGCAATCTCAGTTTTAATCTGTTTAACGAACCGAAAAAGGTGGAAATGGACAAGTTTATGAAGGTTCATCGACATCTAATCGAAGCGATTCGTGCGATTGATCCCGGTCGGCTGATTATTTGCGACGGCTTAAACTGCGGGGCAACGCCGGTTCCGGAGTTGGCGAGTTTGAAAGTCGGACAGGCGACTCGCGGGTATTCCCCTTTGACGGTTAGCCATTACAAAGCCTCTTGGGTAAAAGGGGATGACCGATTTGTTCCCTCGTGGCCTGACCCTTTTTGTTCAGGTATGATTTACGTGCCGCATAAAGGCGGCGTTGACGACGAAAATACCGGACCGATGTTGATTGTCGGTTCCTTTGACCGCGATACGGTTTTGCGATTAAAGCTAAAGCAGGTTTCTTATCGCGCTGATTTACTGGTAGAAGCGGACGATACCGCGATTTTGACGAGGACGTTCAAACCCGGACCGGGGACCGGTGAGTGGACGCAGGTTGTTTGTCGTGAAGGCTCGAACACGTATCAGAATTACTACGATCTGGATATATTCGCAACGATTCCGGCAGGAACCCAAAAAGTATCCGTTCGTCTAACCGGCGGCGATTGGGCGATTTTTTCAGAACTGGGATTAACGCCCCAAAGCTATCCCGAAACGATACTTCCGCTTCGTGTTGAAAATATCTGGAATCAGCCGCCTCTGGAACGGGTCTGGAAACACATGGAAGACGGTCGCTATGCGTTTTCCGGCGGCAAGTCCAAAGACAGAAAATGGCTTTATGACAAAATCGTTAAGCGGTGGGAAGTACTGCGTCCGTTTGGACGCTGCGTTATGGTGGGAGAGTTCGGCGCGTTTAATAAAACACCGCACGAGGTTGTTCTGCGCTGGATGGAAGACATGTTCATCAACTGGAAAGAGCAAGGCTGGGGCTGGGCGATGTGGAATCTGCGAGGTTCTTTTGGAATACTGGATTCTAAGCGGGAAGACGTTCAGTATCAAACCGTCGGCGAACATCTGTTAGACCGTAAAATGCTTAATCTGATACAAAAGTACATGTAGTTTGCAGAGCCGGTACGAGAACTTTCCGGTAATTCAATCTTTTGTCGAGCTGTACTTCGCGGCTC
>CAYZMZ010000357.1:0-3922 GCA_964479655.1 uncultured Planctomycetaceae bacterium | reverse complement strand
ATTCATTGTATTGAGGGAGCGGTATTGCAATTTGAACGTTCCCCTTTTGAAACGGGAATATCCGGCAACAGCAACCGATTTTTAGGCGGATTATTAAAAGGAAACGTGTATGCTGATTACAAGGGAGAACCTCATAATACCAACGACGATTGGCATATTGCAACTCGCGACGTTCATCTGGAAAATGACAGAGCCTGGACAAACGCGATTGTAGAATTTTCTTTCGGCCGCAGTCGAGGGCAGGGGGCCAATATGTCTATTCAAATGATTAATCAAAGGCTTATTGGGGCTTCTCTGCCGGGAAGTTCAATTCAAAGCCCGATTTCAGGCCGTATTGAACGATTGGATTTGCGAAAATTAAATTATCTGACAATATACTTGCCTCCGAAAAAGGAAGAAGATAAAACGGCGGACAGTCCGCTTCTTGACCCCAATGTTCCGATCGAAGTACGATGCGAAGGTACAGTTAGTTACAACGTATTGCAAAAAACCGCATCGCTTAGTAATAATGTAAGTATGTTCAGAACAGTTCCCGGACATCAACCTGATACTTTGTTAGCTGAAGTACTAAATATTTATTTCAAACAGGCGCAAAAAAAGGACGATGCCGTAGAAAATGCTCCCGCCGAACAAAACGATCCGTCTGTTTTGGACCCGGACGAATGGAATTTGGAAGTTGACCGTTTTGAGGCGATTGGAAAACCCGTTATCTTAAGTTCAACCGACTACCAGCTACAGTTAAAGGGGAATAAAATTGCCTGTAATCTCAATCCTTTGTCGTTTGAGTTGGAGGCGATAAATCAGGCGGAAATAAATTATAGGGAACATAAAATTTCAACTCAAAATATGCTCTATACCTTTGCGCAGGATAATAAACTCGGTTCAATGCAGTGCAACTGCCCCGGCTGGATCCAATCGCAACTAGGAAATGGTGAACAGACGGTTCGGCTTAGATGGGGCGAACGTCTGACTCTTATTCCCGACCCGACAGATCCCCAAGAACATCTTATTTCTCTTAAAACCAACGCGCATTTGGATTTTGGTGCCGATATTCAAAGGCCGGAAGTACTATTGCAGTCTTCAAATATGTATTTCTGGCTCAGTCAGGTTCAATCGCCGGAATCGGTGCAGGAGAGTTCAAAAAACGAATTGTCGTCCTTGTCGCTAACCCGAATGCAGGCGGAAGGCGACGTTGAATTAAAGTCCAAACAACTGGCTGCCAAGGTAAACAAATTACAACTATGGTTTAACGATACCCAGCAGACGTTGCCTGAAACGGAAAACCAGAACGCATATTCTCTGGAAAACAGTTCGGGAACGGGAATCAATCCGTCTGCGGGAGGAAATCCTGCTGCGGATCCCGAAAATAATAGCCTGTCTTTAACGCAGTATATTGCCGCCGGGGATATTTTACAGGGAAAGGTATTGAGAAATAAAGCGCAAATTCATGTCAGCGAAATTATATTATTGGATAATGTTCAGGTGTACGAACAACAATATACAAACAACAAAGCCAAGGGGCTTTACATGAAAGGCAAGCGTATTGAAATTTTCAATGCCATGCTCCCCTCTGCGACGGCGGCACTGATCGGTTCTCCCGCCGAGGTTAAATTCGACAGTTTGTCTTTGTACGGCAACGGTATCAATATAAATCGGTCGGTTAATCGTATTTGGATCGAAAGTCCGGGAAAAGCGGTCTATCAAAAAAATACTCCCAATACAGAAACGAGTGTATCTGGTACAAATATGACTCTTCCCGACAAGGCGGTTATTAACTGGCGAAAATCCATGATTTTTGACGGCGAAAGCATTGCCTTTGACGGCAACGTTTCTCTTGAACAGGAAAATCAATTTGCTCAATGCGACTTGCTTCAAGTCTTTTTAACGCAGAAAATTGATTTACAAAATCCCAAAACCGATTCTGCTATTCAGGCAAAATATGTTGTCTTGAAAAACAACGTAAAATTAGAGCAGTCGGCAATTACGGAAGGTAAACAGACGTCCATAGATTGCCTGGCGGCGGCAAAACTGTCCATCGATTTGAGCAAAAAAAATCTGCTTGCCGAAGGACCGGGACGAATTACCACCCAGCGATTTATGAAATCCCTTCCTGCGATGGGGAATAAGGAATCCAATTCGTCCGAATCGTCCCAGACGTCGGGCTCGTCGGAATCGGCGGGTTCGTCGGGATTGATGTATTTAAGCGTCGATTTCCAAAAACAGCTTCAGGGCGATTTCAGTTCTGATGCCTTCCGGACTTTTGTATTTCAAGGACGCATCGAATCGGTTTTCGGTCCAATACCCCAATTCGGTCAGAGTTTAGACGCCCGGCGTCTGGATTCTCTGCCGACAAACGCCTTTGTTCTCAAATGCGAAAAGATGGAAGTTCAAATCCCCTCAAATCTATCGGCTCTGCAATCGGAACAGGGAGATCAAAATGCTCCTAAAATGAAAAACGGGTATTTGATTGCTTCGGATAACGCCTCCGTAGAGGGAATTAAGTATAACGCAACAGCAGGCAATATTACTTATGACGCGGATAAGGGACAAATTATCATGGAAGGCGATGGACGTTCACCGGCTAAATTCTTCTATCAAAAGGTTTTTGGCGGACGATACCATCCGCTTTCCGGCAATAAAATCAATTTCTGGCCTAAAACCAACCGCGTTAACGTCGAAGGGGCGCAGGAGTTCTCGATTCTCGTACCGGGGGAAGACGAAAACGATTCGGATTAATACGTGAATTAATAGAAGAATCGTTATAATTTCAAGCGAAATAAGCCCGATTTTACCGAATCAACTCAAGTTCCGCGTCGATTGCCGTACCATTGAATCTGCTTTCGCGGACAATATCGGAATCCATTTTCTTTTGTCCATGGAATTAGCCACGATTCTACCGCCGTCAATTCCTCCAAAGAAATACCTTCAGGCATGTACAAAACTTTAGACTTGTCTAACTGGGGAAAAAGAGCCAAATAATCCGCAGTTTCCTGGGTGTCCTCCAAAGTTTTTACCACGAATTTAATTTGATAATCGTACTGGCTGGTTAGCTGATTGATAACCGCAGGATTAAAACGAGTATTTTCGTGAGTTCTTTTTTGCGCTGATTGAGGGGTTGAATTACTCATTTTAGGACTGATTGACATAAGATCACAGTATACAGGTTTGTAAACCGTTCCTGCCGTTTCAATGGTAATATGCTTATTTAAACGGTGAAGTTCACAGCATAATTCGACTATATCAGGCTGGATGAAAGGTTCGCCGCCGGTTACGACGACATGGACTGCTTTGTATGCCGGTTTGAGAATTTCGGAAATAATTTCCTCGACGCGATAATAATTTCCTTCCGCCTCGACAGACGCGTAGCGGGTATCGCAAAACCGACAGGCTAAATTACAGCCGGAAGTACGAATAAAAATACTCTCGGTTCCGGTTAATATTCCTTCTCCCTGCCGCGATTGAAAAATTTCTGAAATACGAATCATCGAAATAATCCTTGTTTTTGACTTTGCTTATACGGGGTTCCGCTTGAAATTTCCCGGCATAATTTTCCCGCCCCCTATTTTCACATAGCAGCCGATCCGTTTCGCCTTAATCCATAAAACGGGGTTATTTGATTTTGGAGGCGAAATCAAAACGACGTTAAGAAGGAAAAATCACGTAGTCATAGTATAAAACGCCATGCGGGGGAAATTTCAATAATCAGAGTATATCATCGCCCGGAAATTAGACAATACGCAATCTCCTTTTTTCTGAAAAAATATTGGTCTGATTGGCAAGTTATTCTGCGGACACGCATTTATTTCAGTCTGTAATCCGACGACTTTAATACAGGGCTGGATTTATTTTGGATTTATGATATACTGACTTCAATGGAATTTTTCCGGATTTGATACTATGACAACTTGACTTTTTCCGGTTT
>CAYZMZ010000356.1:0-3937 GCA_964479655.1 uncultured Planctomycetaceae bacterium | reverse complement strand
TCCCGTAAAAGATTTTAGAAGAGTCCCTGCTTTTTGGAACAGCAAATCTGCTTCGGTTACAGAACCGTTACCGAGATTATAATCGCCCAGGAACAGATACGCTTCCGGATCGTTTGGATTGCTCAGAACGCATTTTTCGATAAGCATACGAGCGGCAGCTCCGTTGCTTTGTGCGTTAATTTGTAATGCCAATTTTGCCAACATCAGTTCGGCGGGAGAAAATTCGGGGTGTGTTTTGCGAGCTTCTTCAAACTTCGCCAACGCGGTCGTAACGTCGTTCTTTTGCAAGGCTTCTAATCCCGCCTTAATTTCGGGAATATTTTGAACGTCGCTATTATCACTCGCTCCAGCGTTTTGAGGGGCTTCGGGGGAAGAAATCGCTCCTCCGTCTAACGGTACCGCATAAGATACGGAACACAAAAGCCCAAGTACCAGGCTGGTAAACAACAGTTTTCTCATCTTGTTCGATCCTTTCACAAATAATATGTAGTTTTACAAAGTTGTAAGGTTACCGGATAACTCACTGATAGGAAATTATCGACTGCGAGTATAATTGATTATTCCTAAAAATGGAATAGCATTAATCCGATTTTCATATAATTAAAAACGTAAAATAAAAAAAATAGTTCGTAATTAATCCAAATTAATCAAAAAAGTTCGTAAAATTTAGGCAATAATCGTCAATTTGATAAAATTTTTGATCGACAGAGCTATATTTCCGTATGAATACCACCCTTAAAATTTTCCTCAAAAAATTTACTGGGCTGCTGGGTAGCTTCCCAAAATATCAATGCGAATGGTTCGTTTGGATAGTCCGTCCAAAGCGCGGCGGATTTTCAAATCTCGAATATGACCGTCCATTTCCACAAAAAACAGATATTCGTTTTCCGAATTGCGTACGGGGAAAGATTCTATCCAGGTCAGATTGAGATGATTCCGCTTAAATATACTCAATGCCTCGGCCAAAGAACCTGTAACATGGTGCAGCTGGAATAAAACAGCGGTCTTGTCTTTTCCCTTGCGGGGATAATACTCTTTTCCTAAAACAACAAAACGGGTTTTATTACCGGGATTATCTTCGATGTTTTCGGCTAAAATATCCACCTCGTACATTTTAGCGGCCTCAGCAGAGGCAATAGCGGCAATTCCCGACTGCGGACTTTCTCCCGCCATTTGAACGGCTTGGGCGGTTGAATTGCTTTCGCACAGTTCAACCCCCGATAAATGCTTGCTCAGCCAATCCCGACATTGAGAAATCGCCTGCGGTTTGCTGTAGATTTTTTGGATTTTCTCTCGAGATAGGTTTCCGATTAAACAATGATGAATCGGCATTTGAACCTCCCCGCTGATTTTAACTTGCGTTTTGGTAAACATTTCCAACGTATCGATAATTCGTCCATCGGTAGAGTTTTCAATTGGAACGATTCCAAAATCGCATTGTCTGGATTGCGTTTCTTCAAATATTCCCGCAATACTGGAGACGGGCACCAACTCAGCACTGGTTCCGAAATAACGCATCGCGGCTAAATGGGTAAAGCTAAAAGTCGGTCCCAAATAGGAAACGCGGGTAGTATGATGCTGACGTCGAATCTCCCCCAGGATTTCACGGAAAACGGTTTTAACGCAGTTTTCAGACGCCGCACCGTGTTTACTTCGGTTAAACAGGGCGATCGTTTCGATTCTTTGATGATCCAAATTCCAGTCTGTATACCGAGTTCCCATTTGAGGTGAACCGGGTAACGTTCGCTCCGGTCCGGTTCCGTAGGGGGCTATAGGAGCTTGCTGACTAAAACATTTTAATTCCAAATCCACTTTTTTATTTAACGCCTCCAACAATTCCTTGTCCGCCTGAAGGAGTTTCTCCCGTAAGACGGCAATATCTTCGCTTTCCCCAGGCTGGGAGACTATCGAATGTTCCTCTGAATCCATATTAATACCGGTAGGAGTACCTGTTAAAATACTTTTGCTGTTTTTGGAATTACCGGCTTGTGGACTAGCAATCAGGTGTCGAGTCTTTTTGATGGGCTTTTTAGCGGTTTTTTTAACGGTTTTGCTGGAAGAATCGTTATGATCTTTACCGGATTTCTTTTCTGTCATTTTTTTCTATCGTCCCGATTGATTCTAGGGAAAACTGCCAATATGGCAGGAAAAACGTGGGGGAAAAGGAAGTTTTTATTCAATTCTCAATTTCTCTAACTTGTTTATTTATAACAAGATAGAGCGTTTATTGAATTGACTGGATTTCCTTTGGCACGGAAATTGCTACTACTTGGATACAACGTTTAAGTTACAAACGTTGCCCCCAAATGCTCGGGAGTATATAATACCCGTTTGAGGATTTTATTTCAAGAGCTGTTTTGGGTTTATCGTTGGTATATAATCAAAAAAAGGAAAAAAGTCGAAATTTGGACTTGTGCAATTCATTGTTCGCGTCTAAAAATCGTCTCAATATGCTGATTCCGCTTGCGTTTTCCCCCGATCGTAACTTCACTAATCGGTTGTTTCGCTTTGCGTTATTTTGAAACAGGCCTATTTTGACTGTTCGTGTCAAAAAGAAAACGTTTCCAAGGTAAAAGCTCAAGAAATCAGACAATAATACAAAAAGGAGAGAATAAATTATGGCTAAAGGCGAAAAAATTATCGGTATCGATTTGGGAACGACCAACTCGGTTGTTGCGGTTATGGAAGGCAACGAAGCTAAAGTAATTGCGAACCTGGAAGGCAATAGATTAACCCCTAGCGTTGTCGCGTTTAACGATGACGGGGAAACGGTTGTTGGCGAACCTGCAAAACGACAGGCTGTAACCAATCCGAAGCGTACTATTTCATCTATCAAACGTTTTATGGGACGTCGGCACAGCGAAATTGCTGACGAAGAAAAGAAAGTGCCCTATAAAATTGTAGGTACGGGAGATGATTACGTTAAAGTAGAAGTAAACGGTAAAGATTTTACTCCTCCTGAGATTTCCGCTAAAACGTTGCGTAAACTCAAGGAAGCGGCGGAATCTTACTTGGGACATAAAGTCAACAAGGCGGTTATTACCGTTCCGGCTTACTTCAACGACGCTCAGCGTCAGGCAACCAAAGATGCCGGACAAATTGCGGGTTTGGAAGTAATGCGAATTATCAACGAACCGACAGCCGCTTCTCTGGCTTACGGTTTGGATAAAAAGACGCAGGAAAAAATTTGCGTGTTCGACTTGGGCGGCGGTACGTTCGATGTATCCATTTTGGACGTTGCAGACGGCGTATTCCGTGTAATTTCGACCAAAGGCGACGGGCATTTGGGCGGCGATGACTTCGATCATTGCTTAATCAACTACGTTGCTGACGAATTTCAGAAATCTCAAGGCGTTGACCTGCGAAAAGACCCGATGGCGTTACAGCGATTACAGGAAGCCTGCGAAAAGGCAAAGTGCGAACTGTCTTCCGCTCAAAGTACGGATATAAATCTTCCGTTTATTACCGCAGACGCTTCAGGACCGAAGCACTTACAACAACATGTAACTCGAGCCAAGTTTGAACAACTGGTAGACGCGTTAATTGAACGATGCCGAATCCCGGTCGTTCAGTGCTTGAAGGACGCTAATCTGTCCCCCAAAGATATTGACGAAGTAGTACTGGTCGGCGGTTCTTCGCGTATTCCGAAGGTACAGGAATTGGTCAAGGAAATTTTCGGCAAGGAACCGCATAAAGGCGTTAATCCAGACGAAGTCGTTGCCGTTGGAGCTGCAATTCAAGGCGGTGTTTTGGCGGGCGATGTCAAAGAGGTTTTACTGTTGGACGTTACCCCGCTGTCGCTGGGAATTGAAACCCTGGGCGGTATTATGACCAAACTGGTAGAGCGAAACACGACAATTCCAACCGAACGATCGCAGGTCTTTTCTACCGCCGACGACAATCAGTCAGCGGTTACGATTAAGGTGTTCCAGGGCGA
>CAYZMZ010000355.1:0-3941 GCA_964479655.1 uncultured Planctomycetaceae bacterium | reverse complement strand
AAAATTTTCTAAATTTGAACGTTTTGCCCTTTATTGTCTATCCGCACTCATCTGGTCTGTAACGATTTTTTTGACCTGTCCTAGCCACGATTCTCGCTGCGCGGCGTCCGACATAATAACAGATGAGAAATTAACGTACTTCAGATTTCTAAATCCAACGGTATTGGCGACAATATTGGTCCAAAGATTTTTTAGCGGATCGTGATTGAGCGTCTCTTCTATCTCTGCGGGGGTATTGGAGGTAGTAAAAACGATAACTTTCTTCCCATCGAGTTTGGTAACAACCCCCCGTTCGGTAAATTGATAGCAAAAACCCTGTCGAATAACCCGGTCTATCCAACCAACTAAATTAGCCGGCGGCATTCCCCACCAATTCGGATGAACGACAATTAAAACCTCCGCCTCAATCAATTCGCGAATCTGCTCGCGGATTTCGCCTGAAAGCTGGTCGTTGGGAGTCGCCAACTCTGACTGGGTAAGAATCGGATCGAAGTCTTGCGCGTACAAATCGCGAACAATAACGTCGTTAGTTGTTTTTTGCAGAACTTCCAACGCTTCAGAGGCAATCGCTCCGCAAAAACTCGCGCCGGATTGTGGATTGGACAGTATTATCAGTGCTTTCATGGGATTCAATAGGGGTAAAGACAAAAAAACAGGACATGGATTTTGCTCTCAACGCAATATCAACGTCCTGTTATTATACTCTTTCCGGCAAATATTGCAACGGCTGGTTGAATTAGAACTGGAATCGAACTCCGGCGGTAATCGTATCAGCACCGATTTCACTGGAAACGCTTATCGGTAACGCGGCAGAAACCGGTCCGGTAATCGAATTGGTAAACGCATGAGAGTACGCTCCGGTTACGGACATGTGCTCTGAAATCTTGATTGTACCGCCCATAAACAACACGTGCTGAGTTATCATCGGTGTTGCACTGTTGGACAGGGTGTACTGACTTGTATAAGGACAATCGTTATAGGCGTATCCAAAACGAACGGTTAATCTATCGTTGATAATTCGCTGCACACCCAAATTCAAACCGAAGAGATTTCTCCAGCCCATCCGCAGGTAATCCCCTCCAGAATCCGCATATCCAAAACGGCGTAAATCCAAGGCAATAATC
Source organism: uncultured Planctomycetaceae bacterium (assembly GCA_964479655.1). Classification (GTDB taxonomy): domain Bacteria; phylum Planctomycetota; class Planctomycetia; order Pirellulales; family Thermoguttaceae; genus RUG11551. Next base: position 2,817 of record CAYZMZ010000355.1, on the reverse strand, counting down.
GTCTTTTCAAACCCATGAAATGCAATTCCAAAACTCATTACATCCGGAACGTTCAAATCCAAATAGCGTTTTCCCGCAAATTTATTTCCCTCTGAATCGGTTTCAATGGTATTATACTGGAAATTCTCCATCCACATTTGAGATTTATAGGTAAACCCAAAGCTCCAACAGCAATTAGGACGATAGTATAATCCAAGTTGAAAACCCGCTCCCCAAGCGTAGCGTGAAGAGGTTCCGTTCGGAAAAGACGTTTCGCCTGGCCGACCAGAAACAAACAACGGATCACACAATACCTGAGCCATACAAATAGAAGGACCAAATCCAAAACTGAGCTGGTCATTGATTTTGTAAGCCATAATAGGCGTCATTTGAAGCAGATAAATATCGGAATTTAACGTTCCCAAGGAAGCTAACGGGGATACCGTACCTACTCCAGGAATGTTGTATTTTTGATCACCCAGGTAAGGGTACGCCAGTTTAGCTCCCGCGAAGGCGCTCATACTAAAACCGTATGTTACCCGACTGCACGGGTTCGGACGATAGATAAACGACATCGACGGAACCGGCACCGCTCCTGGATCGCCCTCGGTAGATTGACTGCCCAAGCCGGGAATTGAGGTGGATATTTTGCACGTCGGCAAAACCAGTCCCAACCCAATCGACACTTCATTTCTATCCAACTCTGTAATAGAACCAGGATTGCAAAACAACGCCCCAGTACTATCCAAAGGAGCCGCTGTTCCTGCTCCGCCCATGGATTCATTAACCGCTCCAGCAGCCCGAAGGAATATACCTTGTCCGTAGCTGTTCGATGCACAGCATAGCATTGCTATGCAAAAAACAATCAGACCCGTTCTCAATTGGTGTGTCATAATATTTAGTATAATGCCTAAAATGTATTTAGCGTTTTCCGTTTCCCAAAACGGTTTTTGCCTGTCCGTACCCCTACCAAGGGGGGTATTCCATGGTAAGATTATCGGAATTATCAAAATAAAGATTAACGTTTTTATTGACTTTTACAAAGGTATTACATTTTCCAGAATATATTTAACAGATATTTATGACAAATAAACAAGTGTTACGTATACTTTTTGCCCTGTCTACAGAAGGAATCCCGTATTGCGCTCAGCGGAAGAGAAGAATCAATAGCCCCGTCAAATTCTCCGCGATTCAACAAAATAGCTTCGGAATGCGCGGATTTTATCGGGAATTAGACTGGAGATTGACTGCTTTCAACCGCCGCCTCCATGGTAGCCGGCCAGCGGGGACTGGTCCAATCGCCAATCAACGTTAAATTATTATACGGACTGACGATCTTTTTTTGCGCCTGATGCCATTGCTCAGACGGCTCAAAGACCGCGTTGCGAAAATGAATTGTACGATAGCGCAGTACTTGGCAATCTGGATTAATCTGATGAATTTCGTCTAAAAATCGCGTGTTAAAATTCGTTTCCGACATCGGATCAGAACGATCGCCAATCGCTCCGTCGGAGGCACTGATTACCGACTGACTGTAATATCCGCGACGTTCGCCCTCCGCTGGCGTCGGCTCCGATTCAATAAACAGCCATTGAATCAATCGTTCGAGAAAAATCGCGTGTCTAACGGGAACGACCGGCTTTTGCGTCCAAAAATGAACGCAGGAAATGGCTCGCGGTACAAAATCCGCTTTCAATTCCGACAGCGGCTTGATTAGTCGGATAGAATTGCGGAAATCGGCGGCTAAAACAAAGGAATCGGCTTCGATCCGTTCACCGGAACTCAATTCTGCCGCCGTCACCCGATTTTGCGCGGAATCTAAAATCAGACGTCGAACCGTCGATTTAGTACGAATCGCAACGTTTTTACTCCGCAAAAGCTGACTGAACCGCTCGCCAAAAATCGTGCCCAGCGGTTGCTTTGCCAGCGCAAAATTCCAGCCGTTGCGCTGCTGAAAAAACGACTTGTCAAAAACCATTTTCGCGGTTTCAAACGAGGCTTTATCCAATTCACAAGACAGCGCGCTGAGTATGACCGGCTCGTAAAATCGCGTTGAAAGACGCCCCGTACTTTTTCGCGCGTCCAGCCATTGCTGAAACGTTCCGGAAAAAGAGGTTGCACTTTTCAACGCCAGCAGCTCCCGAACCAGCTGAATTTTCTCTAACGCCGTGAAAAATTTCAGTCTCCTTAAAGCGGGAAGGAATCGCAACAGACCGGGCAAGGCGGAACATTCGGTAAATTTAGACGGAGCGTCTTGCGAGGTTGTTTCCGGCGGGTAAAAATTGAGTTCCGCGTGCATTTTCCAGAACGGGGTCAGCGACGTTTCGTCCATCAACGCCTTAAAAGCCGGACAGCAATTGAGGAAAACATGAGGGCAGTAGTCCAAAAAACGAGCGGAAGGCGCGTCGTAAAAAGAGCCGCAACGACCTCCCAGCCGATCGCCCTGCTCTAGTAAAATGACTTTTTTCCCGCAATTTACTTCATGCAGCGCACGCGTTAAGCCTGCAATTCCGCCGCCGATAATACAAACTAAATTGCTGTCCGTCATAATAAACCCCACTTGTTAAATATTGCGAATATGGTAAAAACATACTTTGATTCCGCTTGACTTTTTCCGGTTTGCATAACAAACCTTAGTCGTTTCATTTCGCCCCCCTCGCCAAAACAACGGGGCGTTTGATTCTGACGAGCGAAATCAAAACAACGCCAAGCAGAAAATTTTACGTAGTCATAGTATAACGTCTTCAAAGCCCGAGTAGCTCAGAGGATAGAGCAACGGTTTCCTAAACCGTAGGCCGGCGGTTCGAATCCGCCCTCAGGTATCAGCCCTGTTTGCAA
>CAYZMZ010000354.1:0-3960 GCA_964479655.1 uncultured Planctomycetaceae bacterium | reverse complement strand
AGTTCAAAATGCGCAAGCGTTACGCCGTCCGTACAGCCGCTGCCTGCCAATCCAACCAAATGCTCCGAACCAATATTCGAGGCAAAAATTGACGCTCCAACTATAAACCAGCTCAATGAGTTGCCGGCTAAAAAGTAATCGTTAGTCGTGTTTTTGGATTTATTTATCACCCACCACGCTACACCAAAAAGAATCAAAAAATAACACCCGACAACACTCCAATCAAGAGCGGTCAAGCTACTGGAAACAGCAAGCGGAATTACGTTCATACTAAATTAAATGGTTAAAGGTTAATAATACAAATTAACAATTATATTGAAATTGTTTTATATCGTGTTTGTTTTATATTGCGATTGCTTTATATTGCGATTGCTTGAAAAATTTTTTCTCACAATTCTGTTTTGACTTCCAAGCCCGTTTTTTCAAAAAACGTTTTTTACGGATTATACAACGGCTATCGCGGATCATACTACGGCTACTTGATTTTTTCTATCACCGCCGTTTTAATTTCGCCGACAAAGGAATAAAAACTCCCTGTTTTACCGACTAAAATGAAATGAAACAGCTGTTTTACAGTACAATCCGGAACATTTCAAGTAGAACCGTATACAATAAAATCAAAATTTTAAATTTGTCAAAAGGATACTTCGGAAAAACACAGATAAAAAAATGAATATCTGTTTACAGATACTCTTTTATTTACGCGTGTTTAATACCTTGGCTGCTCCTTGTTGTTTTCGATACTGACCCAGCGTTACGCCTGTTTCTCGACGAAAGAATCGGCATAAATATCCTTCCGTACCAAAACCGCACATCTCGGCAATTTCTCGAATTTTCATGTTTGTTTCTTTGAGTAATTGCTTCACGCGAGCCAAACGAGCCTGATTAATTTCGGTTAAAACCGAATGTCCTCGCACGGCTTTAAATCGAACTTCCAGCACCCGGCGGGAAACCAAAATCTCTTCCGCAACGTCTTTTACGCCCAAAGGAGCCATCGGATTGATCCAAATATACTTCATCGCCTCGGCTACAACCGGGTCGGCAATTTCAAATCGCTCCGTTGACTGCCGACTGATAACATGAAGCGGATTGACCAGGTATTCCTGCCGGCCTTTGAGTGCCCCGCTCATCAGTCCGTCTAAAATCGCCGCCGCCTGATACCCGCCGTTTTCTGAATCCAACGATACCGACGACATGGGAGGCGTACTCAACTGACACAGCAACGTATCGTTGTCTACCCCGATTACCGCAATATCTTCCGGTACCCGGATATTATATTCCTGACAAACGGCGATAACCTGCCTGCCGCGAACATCGTTCGCCGCCATAACCCCAATCGGCTTGGGCAAATTCTGAAGCCAATGACCCAATCGATTCAAATCGGCACCCCAATTTTTGGACGCCTTCAGGGATTTATACCGATGTACCGTATATCCCGCCTGAGCAATGCGATCGACAAAGCCTTTTTCGCGGTCTTCCGACCATAACACGTCGTTAATCTCTCCTACAAACGCAAAATTTTCAAATTGACGCTCTATTAAATGCTCCGCCGCCACTTTGCCGACCAAGGGACTGTTGACCAAAACTTCCGAGGCGTTTTGCAATTTACCTCCCCGGCATTTTTGATGCTTGTACAAATCCAACGCAACAAACGGCAGTTTACTTTCTAAAATCGAGCGTTCAACTTCAGGCGTTTCAATCCGGGCGATTATTCCCGATGCTCCCCAGGATTTTACCTCCGGTAATTGCTGAGCCAAATCGCCGGGTAACAAATGCAGCGACCACGGTCCATGCAAGCGCGCATATCGCTCCACGCCGCGGAGAATCGAACGCCCCACTTCACGGGAAGTCTCTACCAACAACGCCACGCGAGGCATTTCAGCCCGCGAAAAACGAACTTTCGATACGATTGCATTGTACGGACTCATTTAATTTTGTCTTCTTTGAATTATCGGTACTATTCAAAATAACGAGCTATCCAAACTCACGTTTTTTGGGAAAAGGAAATCCTGAGGGAATTTCCCGGACAAGGATTTTCCCTCATAGTCAAATCTACACCATTTTATTATATATACTATCTAGTTGCCTTGCGAATGGCAATCAATTCTTTCATAATTTGATTCATCGGAACATTTACACCGGTATTACTAAAACCGTCATGAAGTTGTTTGTACAGCTTATACAACTGAGCATAAACCTTAACGGCTTCTTTCCGCGGCTTATAGACTTTTTCCTTTACTCCGGTCATTTTCTTTTCAGCCGCCATGACGGTTTTATAGGCTCCCCCGGCAACCGCTCCGACAATCGCCGCCCCCAAAGCACAAGTCTGACTGCAACGGCTGATTTTCATCGGACGATTACAAACATCCGCGTAGATTTGCATAATAAAATCGTTCTTTTCCGCGATTCCTCCGCAGTTGACTACCTCTTTAACCTGAACGCCGTATTCTTCCAAACGATTGATAATCGTCAACGCGCCAAAAGCAGTAGCTTCAACCAACGCTCGATAAACTTCCGGCGCTGTGGTACGGATTGTCTGACCGATTAGCAAGCCGGTTAGCTGCTGATCTACCAAAATCGTGCGATTTCCGTTATTCCAGTCCAACGCCAGCAAGCCGGTCGCTCCGGGATTGAGTTTAGACGCCTGCTGGGTTAAACTAACATGCGCGTTATTCTTGCTGTATTGTTCGGGAGTTAGATTCTGAACAAACCAGTTGAAAATATCGCCTACCGCCGACTGTCCCGCTTCCAAGCCGTACATGCCCGGCAAAACGGATTCCGGCACAATTCCGCACAAGCCGGGAATATCGGCTATCGGCTTGTCCATGGGCGATACCATAATATCGCAGGTACTGGTTCCGATGGTTTTAACCAGCGTTCCGGCTTTAATTCCGCAGCCGACCGCCCCTAAATGACAATCAAACGCGCCTACCGCAACCGCAATTCCCGCCGGCAGCCCGACTTTTTTCGCAACCGCAGGAATCAATTCTCCCGCCTTTTGATTGGAAGACATCGGTACAGTAGTATATTTAAATCTGGATAGATTCGGGGAAAGCGAGTTGAGAAATTCGTCCGACGGCAAGCCGCCCCACTGAGAATTATACATCGCCTTATGACCCGCTGAACAAATTCCGCGCGGGATTTCATTCGGCTTGGTTTTACCGGTAATATAACCGGGTACAAAATCCGCCAGTTCAACCCACGACGCCGCAGCCGCCGCGACCGGTTTATCAACGGCGATACAATGAAGAATCTTCGCCCAGTACCATTCTGAAGAATACGTGCCGCCGCATTTAGCCAAGTATTTTACGGAATACGCAGACGCTTTCTTTGTAATCAGCTCTGCCTCCGCTGTAGAGGTATGATCTTTCCAAAGCCAGGCGCAGGCGTTGGGATTCCCTTTGAATTTATCCAGCATCGCCAACGCAACGCCGTTTTCATCAACCGGAATCGGAGTTGAACCGGTTGTATCAACGCCGATACCCGCAACCAATTCAGGGGAAAAATCAGCGCATTTACGTTTGGCCATCGCAACCGCTTTTTTAACGGAACTGAAAAAGCCGTCGATATAATCTGCCGGATTCTGACGAGCCAGATTCGGATCTTTGGGATCGACGATAATTCCCGCCTCGCCGGAGGGATAGTTGTACACGTTTTCACCGATTATATCGCCGTTGTCCAAACTCACTACAATAGCTCTGACGCTGTTGGTTCCGTAATCTACACCAATCGCAAACTGTTTTTTACTCATTTAATCTCCTCATTGATTTTGCACTTATGGATAATCATACTTATCCAATTCCGATATTCCTGTTTTAGATTATACAACGTAAATGAGAAAAATGCAATGTATTTTTGCGCAAATCTTCTTATCTTTTTGCGAAGTTAATTTAGGGGGAATAGAACCCATAGCCGTCAACTTAAGGATTCTGCATATTTTTTATAATATAAATGTGTATT
>CAYZMZ010000353.1:0-3984 GCA_964479655.1 uncultured Planctomycetaceae bacterium | reverse complement strand
CTGCAAAAGCGGATGTTAGAAATTACCCCGCAGGAAAGCAAATAGGCTCTTTTGAACCACGCGTTAGAAAAGAAAAGTGCCATTTTGGTGAAAAAATACAATCCAAAATGGCTCCTTTTACAAAAACGGAAAACACATATTATCCCCCACATACTATTAATTAATAGTACCCTAACAATATTACCATACAATACCATATAAAATTAGGTCAATCAGCAAATTATGCAAAGAAAAATTGGAATTTTCGGAGGCAGTTTCGATCCCATACATTTAGGGCATTTAGACCTGATGAAATTAGCGTTAAGTAAAATCAGCTTGGATAAACTGATAATAATTCCAGCCGGAGCGGCTCCGCATAAGTCGGGATCGTTTTTTGATGCTCGATTACGCTTAAAAATGGTACGGGAATCCGTTAAAGAACTGGCAGATTCACGCATAAGCGTTTCAAACTGGGAAATCAAACAAGCAAAACTGACGGGGAAAAAAAGTTATACGGTTCAAACCATGCGTTATTTTCAGCAATTGTATCCGCAAGACCAGCTCTATTTGATTCTCGGAACCGATATGATGGCAGACTTGGCAAACTGGAAACAGTCGGAAGAAATTGTCGCTGGAATGAAAATTGTGATGGTAAATCGAGCTGAATCCGTCCCGCTCAATCCAAAAGAATTAAGATACCAACCCGATATTATTATCACCGATTCCCCGATAAATGTAAGTTCAACCGAAATTCGCCGCCGACTTCAAACCGGGGGAAATCTGGAAAATTTGGTTCCGAAATCAATAATACCTCTTCTTCAGAACAATAGACGTAAAATAAACTGACCTCATTTGAATTTTTGGGGGTTCTAAAATCGAAATATTAGAAGTCCCCTTTATCTGAAATAATTAAAAATTTCCTTTTTCGACTTGTTTACCGGGGTATAATTCCAGTAAATGAGTACGAAAACAATTACTTTCTGTCAGCACTGTTTATTTCCGATCGCCACAGACGCCGACGTTTGCCCGCATTGCGGATCAAAATCGCCCAAAGCGGCTCCGGACTGGCAAAAAATAATAATCCGCCGAACTATTGTGTTGTTTCGGGAAATCTTTTACTGGCTGTTCGCCTTTGCGATTCTATGGTATTTAGCCAAAGAAATCATCTGCAAAATATATTAGGCGGGGATTCTGGATTTATAATTTCTAACAGATAAAATTAACACGGAAAATCCAATAAAATCGGGTCTATTTTATCTAACCATAAAAAAATAAATAAAATACCGGGAAAACAAGGAAAATTCGGGGGGGTTAGTTGCAAGTTTCTCATATATTTGGTATAATATATAGAGTGATGATATAGAGTTATATCGCCAAAAATCAAAAAAGAAAACCTTACGCTTTGGTTTGCAAGCATTTTCAATACAATGAGATTCCATCGTACCCCCGAATTATTATCAGCAATTGTCTTGGCTTTAATTTTTTCAGTTGCGTTTTCTGCCTCCGCTCAAACTCCAGAAAATACAACGCCTGTAGAATCGGCAACATCTGAAAATACGCCAAGCGGACCTGCCGCTCAAACCGAAGCAACCCCGTCAGACAGTTCAGAAAACGCGCCGCAAGAACCTCAAACGGGAACTTCCCCCGAAGCGGCGTCTGCCAATACTCCCGCTGAAAACAACTCCGATACAACCGGTCAACCCGCCGGCGCGGAGCCTGCCGCTGACCAGTCTGACGCAGAATCTGCCGCTGAAACAGCAGCGGAAAATTCCGAAGCGACGCAAACAAAGCCCGCTCCAGAACCCGAAAATCAGGAAACACATCAACGAGAATCTACCGAAGTCGTTTTTCGGCTTTCTCAAAAAGACAAACAAGAAATAGACGCGCTGGCGGCGGAGTACGTTAAACTCTCCATCGAAAAAGACTTTTTGGAAGCACGGCAATCGTACTATCAATCAGAAATAGACAAGCTAACTCAGGCGGCGGGTGGCAGTTCGGGAGTAAGTTTGTTTTTAGCGGATTTCGGCAGCTTTTCACGTCAGCGAAAACCGGCGGCAAAAAACGTCGGAATTATGCTTACCGAAGAACTTACGCCGTTGTCTGAAGCCATGCTCAGCAATCAAAAACGCTTAAAAAGTCGAGTCGATCAACTTCAGCTCGGCTGGGAACAAATGCGTCAAGTGCGATGGGAAAACGAGGCGTTACAGTACGAATTGGAAACCGGGGCGAAAATCGTAGCTCAGGCGGCGTCGTTGCTTAGTATGGATAAACGCTGGTTTTGGCTAGGAGGATTGATCGCTTTTACCGTTTTGCTGGCGGCGGTTTTATTGGATAAACGCCATGAAATTCGCCGTTGGCTTTGCGGCGGACGCGCACGAAAAATGCGTTTAACGAAAGTCTTAATCGGATTTATTATCTTCTTGGGAATCGCCACTTTTATTACATTTTTATACGGTGATAGAATTTACAGGGCTTTGCTGGATGTAAGCGTAAAAGGCGTACCTCCCAAAACCGAGTTCGCCCGTAAAATCGAATTGCTGAAAAAAGAAATCGAACCGCTTCAATCCAAAGCTGACGAACAAACCGTAGAATTACGCAACGCGCGCAAGGCTCTTCAAAAACCGTTTAAGGACGCTATTCCCAAAGAGGAAGATGTTTTTATCGGCGAACAGCTTTACAAGGTTGTTAGCGATTATCGCGCCGCAGTAATCAACAACGCGATTTACGCCCATCAAATAGAATCAATAACCAATACCTTCAAGGAAGACCGCAGCGTAATGGATTCGTTGTATTCAGCCAATCAGAAGTTTGGCAAGCAAGCCGCCCGATTTTTACGAATCAAGCACCTGTTTCGCGCAGGCTTGGGGATTGTTCTGCTGGGATTATTGATGCTGGGTCTGTATTCCTTCTTCCGAGGAATCGTCCTCAACAAAGCGAAAATCCGCAACACCTGTCCTGAATGCCTAACTGAAGGCGATTTAATGGTATTATCAACTCCAGAAGACTACGCTCAAGCCTGCCAAAAGTATCATTTAGACCCGCAAAGCGTTCCGTCTCCCGAACCGGGCAACGCGACTGTATGGTGCCGACACGAAATATCCGCCAAGCCGCTGAAATACTGTAATTTTGCCTTTGGCGGTAAATATCAAAAACTTCCCAAGTTAAGTATTCCAACTTTGGGCGTTCCGCAAGCAGGAAAAACGTTTTGGCTTACGATGTTATACTGGCAACTGCAAAAGGGCTATTCGCAACAGTCCAAAGATATGTCCATAGTTCCATCTCCTGCAGTCCGGGATTTGGATATTGCGGTCAACGAATTAGTCGAACAGCGTCATGTACTTCCCGCAACTCAGCGAGATAGGGTTCCGTACCCAATTATGTTCGATTATACAGATCACGATCCGCTGGGTAAAACCCGACTGTTGACCAGTGTTTTTGATTATTCAGGGGAAATAACGACCGATGTAGCCGCAGAAGATTATCGCCGTAAACGGGCGTTGTCTTCGGACGCATTTTTGTTTTTCCTTGATCCAACGTATCCGTGGCAGCCGCAGGCGGAGGCCTTGGAGCGATTCAATTCCGACTTGCGAACGGAAAAGCAAATTAAGCAATGGCGGTCTTTGAGATTGCCGATTGCGCTGTGTATTACCAAAATCGATTTACTGCCGACGATTTCCGACTGGGATGACGCGTGGCATAAAGCGGAACGGTTTTATACCGACATGGAAAAAATAGATCCGACCGGCGAAGCGATTTCCCGATCTATTATAGATCAGCGGAGTGCCTTAACCGACGCGCTGCGAAAAGACCTGTGGCCGGATTGGGATTTAGACGGTCAAATTAAAAAATTGTTCGGCGGGCGACACCTGTTTTTCCCCATGACTTCCGTCGGATTGGAAGGCAGCGGCGAAACTGACCTGTCTGCTCGAACGCTTTCCCCGTTCGGATTGGCAGAACCGCTGTTTTGGATCATGGAGATGAACGGCTATCCAACCTTATAACGAT
>CAYZMZ010000352.1:0-3988 GCA_964479655.1 uncultured Planctomycetaceae bacterium | reverse complement strand
AAGTAACTCGTAATTAGCGATTTTAACGGGGGTATCGTTCAATTCCCAAAGCCATTTTCTTCGCGCTTGATCTCCTTCGATTATTTCGACGGGAATCTCGGGCGCCCATAGCTCAAATTCGCGTTTCCAGTTGGTAACCAGCGGCTTGGGACAAACCAACAAGACCGATTTTATCGCTCCAGAACGAATCATCAATCGGATGGTCGTAATTGACTGCATGGTTTTGCCTAATCCCATTTCGTCGGCCAGAATTGCGGAATGGCGCGGGTACAGGAATCCAACGCCTTGCCATTGATAGGGGAACGGCTTGAACGGAAAGACCAATTCTTTGCTGGAAAAGAGCTGTTCCAACGGCGGTTGAAGTAAATGCTTCAGACGGTCTTCCAGTTTAATAAGTTCTTTGGGTACTTGCAGATGCGTAAAATGATCTGGACGCCCGGTATTGTGTTTGCTCGGATCGTAGGGCGTGAGGGAATCCGCCGGTTCGCCGCCGATTTTTTCCTCGTTGCAAAGCGTTTTGGAGGAGCCGAAAATAAAACTTTTGACCAGAATTTTCGGACGTCCAATTTTTATCGAAGCGGTCTGCGGAACCGGAATCGTGACGCTGACAGGGGTAAGTACTTCCAGGTGCATGTCGTTGTTGAGAATACGATTCGCCTTTTTTTCAAACGGCATAAATCGTATCGGACGCAGTTCAGGCAGAGTTGTTTCCGTTTCGATTGACATGATAAACGTATACGAATGGGGGCTGATTTTCCGGTACTCTGTGCTTAACAGGTACGCGGAAACGGTTAAAACTTATAAATCAGGTTTGACCAACGGAAGTCTTTTTAATTGATATTCATGCTGTACTTGTTTTCACTTAATTTTAGCTGAAAATGGAATAATTTTGATGCCGAGGTTGTTCAAATTGCAAACCGGAAAATGTCAAGTGGAATCAGTATAATCAAAATAATCAAACGATGGAAATTACGCCGCTCGTTTTTGGGCTTCGTAAATCGCCTCGGTAATTCGATCAAACGGTTCCGCTAAATCAAAATCAATCTCAAATTCTCGCAAAAACGATTCTGCCGAGGCTGAATCGGACAGATTTCGCTTGTCTGGGTGCAGTAAAACCCCGTTCCAAAGGAGCGAATGTTCAGGAACGCTAATCGAGGAATTGACTTCCGGCTCGATTTTCCCGGATAACGCCTCTAAATCGGGATTCATATCAGGACTTTCTGCCGGGCGGTCGCCTACGGTATCGAACAATGTACCGCCGGAATCGGTCGAGGGAATAGTCGATTCGGAACCCGTCGATTCCGGAACCTCCGATTCGGAAACGTCGGCAGCGGTTTGAACGACTGCGATTTTATCTTCCTTTTTCGGCGGAATTTCCGTGAGCATAATCGGGGTAGAGATCATCTGACGCAACGCCAAAACGCCGCGTTTATTCGTTAAAATCAGACGCGGCTGAATGGTCGCCCGAACGGTTAACGCTCGTCCGAGCTGCTCTCCGTATAAATACGGTTCGAGAGTCGGTCCGAACAGAATATGCTGCGCCCGCGTGGCTCTGATAGGAGCGGTACAGTGAAATTCAACCGGCCGCCCGTTTCGATTCAATATTAAATAGCCGCCCATAATACCCAACTCCCGATTTTTAACGATGGTTATAAATCCCAGAGCGGGTAACGGCTCTTGTTTTGTTTGATTCATGCTCTTTCAATCGGTCAAAACCCTTTTCTGCTTTAACAAATGGTAAGATATTCCGATTAAATAGGATTGAACCAGCGGTTGAATGACAGTATTAATCAGAAAATTTTAAGTGGAATAGGTAAAACAACGTGCTTGGGACGGTAATACTTCCAAAAGTAATGTAGAAAAGGGGAAATTTTATTTTCTCACCCCGTATTGACTTTCTATTTTCAAGATTGTAAAATACATTTATGCTTGTTTATTAACGATAAATTAGATGTATTGACAAAAGTTTGACGATTACGTGTTTTTGACAAAATATTATTATGAGCGATAACTGGTTTGAGTTACAAACGCCGGCAAAAGTCAATCTGTTTTTTGAGCTGCTCAAAAAGCGTTCAGACGGGTATCATGACGTTTCTACGCTTGTTGCCCCGGTGGATTTTTTCGATTCGTTGCGGGTACGAGCTATCGACCAAGCGGATATTTTGCTGAACTGTTCGACGGAGGAATCGACGTTTGGCCCGTTGCGGGAGGAATCGGAGGATTCTTCGCTTCAGATTCCTTCGGATGAGCGGAATTTAGCCTATAAAGCCGCTAAATTATTGCAGAAATCGTATAATGTCAAACAAGGGGTAGAAATTCAGCTGAAAAAGTCGATTCCTCCTCAATCTGGTTTAGGCGGCGGGTCGGGGAATGCGGCTGGCGTACTTCAGGCGTGTGCTGCGGTATGGAATCTGAATTTATCCAACGCGGATTTTATGTTTTTCGGGTCGCAGTTGGGGTCTGACGTACCGTTGTTTTTCGTGCCGGGCATGTCGCTGGCTACAGGACGGGGGGAAATAATCGAGCCGATGCCGCAAAATTTAGTGTGTCCGGCGGTTATCGTTCGTCCGCCGGTCGGAATTTCAACGCCTGCGGTTTACGGACGATGTCAAATTCCCGAACAACCGAAATCCGCCCAGTTAATAATTGACAGTATTACCGAAAAAAATTACGAATTATTCTACAGCCTGATTTTTAATCGGCTGGAATTATATGCGGCGGAAATATCGCCGTGGGTAGAAAAACTCCGTGAGGCGTTTATTCAGACGGGCGCGCGCGGAGGGTGTTTATGCGGCAGCGGTTCGAGCTATTTTGGTATTTTCGATTCGTCAGAAATGGCGCAAAAGGCGGCTGAAAAGCTCCGACAGTTGAATTTAGGATTGGTAATTGTAACCAATATCCGGTTATAGATTTCCCTTAATATCGGGCTAAACGGATAAGGTTTTTTCGACCTAAAATTGGGGGCAAAAGAATCGACTGAACGCAAAAATGAACGGAAGATGTTATACTATGCCTACGTGTTTTTTCTTCTTGACGTCGTTTTGATTTCGCCGTTGAGAATAAAACAACCCTTTGGTTGAACGATGGGGGCGGAATGAACGTCTGCGGTTTATGGCAGCGTAAACCGGAACGTATCAAGTGGAACGAGTGTATTATTGGAATGGATTTTGATGACGTCAAGACAGGAGATTTACTGTGGAAATAACAGAAGTTCGAGTAAAACTTATCGACGATTCTTCCGAACGATTACGTGCTTTTTGCAGTATTACGTTTGATAACTGTTTTGTAATTCGCGATCTGAAAATAATTGACGGCAGCAACGGTTTGTTTGTTGCTATGCCGAGTCGAAAACTGACGATTCATTGTCCTCAATGCCGCTGTAAAAATCATGCCAGAGCGACCTATTGCAATCAGTGCGGTGCTCGTTTGACGCCGCAAAGACCGGTTCCGGATGAAACAGGACGCACAAAGCTCTATGCGGATATAGCCCATCCGATAAATTCTGAATGTCGTGATTTAATTCAGCAACGGGTTATCGAGGCTTTTGAGCAGGAAAAGATACTGTCTTTGAAGCCGGGATACGTATGCCGCTACGAGGATTTGGACGACTGTTGCGATGTTCATTCCAAGGTGCCGGAATCGGTAAAAGATTATAATCGACGTTTGGATTGTCGGCAATCGGCGCGTCCACCTCATTGGGATTGTGCCCCGACTGAATGCGATTCGGCATCTTCAACAGATGACGACCAGTTTGGCGCGGGTGTTTTTTGAAAAGATATTTGATCTATTGCATAATTCCATCTAATTGGTATAATATTGAGTGAAATATAAAAACAGTCTGATTCAGCGTGAATTTCAGCAGAATAAATTGATTTTATTCGTGCGTTTTTTCGACGCTGTTTTTGAGAACGAGTTTTTTTTTGACTAAATGGCGTTCCACTTGAAATTTTCCGGCTTGTGTTATCATAAACCAGCCGTTTCATTTCGC
>CAYZMZ010000351.1:0-3990 GCA_964479655.1 uncultured Planctomycetaceae bacterium | reverse complement strand
GTACGGTGGCACGTAAACGCAAATAAACTGGTTCCACTTGATTTTTCCCGATTTGAATAATAAACATCAGTCGTTTCATTTCGCCCAATCCGTAAAAAGGTGAGTATTTATTCCTACGAGGGCGAAATCAAAACGATGTCACGAGAAAAATTCACGTAGTCATAGTATAAAACCTTAAAATTTGCTCAATTGTTCCGAATTGGGGTCTTGCCTATTTTACGCCTGACTATTGATTTTGATTTTGACTTGTTTCATTTTTCGTTTTGTCTGGTTACGATCCGACGATTGTCCTGATTTTTCCTGTTCTTAACCATCTAAAACGAAATTTTGATTTGCTATGCTATCCTGATCTGTTACGCCAATTTCAGAATTTGTGCTCTATGAGGAAATTTCGTAGTTTGCCTTGTCATAAATGGGGATTGACAAAAACTTTTTCTATAATATTATATACAAGGAATCATTTTTACACAAAAAGGAAAATTACTATGTTTGAGTTATTATTGGCAGTTTCAGAAACAAAAAAGTATAAAGTTGAAATTCCTCAAGAATTTTATACTATGTGCTGGCCTTTTTTCTTTAAGGTTGCGCTAATTATGGGAGCGGTGTTACTGTTGATCGGGATTATCGAAATTGAACGCGATAATATTAAACGAGGTATAGATCATTTTTTTGATGCTATTGTGGCGTATTTTATGACCCCCAGAAATAAAAGTCCAAGAAATAAAAATAAGCAAAATAAGCGTCAAAGTGGTGAACGCAAGAATCGAGAACGCTCTGACAGTTAATTCCCTTCGTCTGTTTGAGCGTTTGTTGATATTTATTAACTAGAGGGACTTATTTCCAGTATTTGGATTGTTATACTATCCTCGATTGCTGATATTATCCGCACGCGATTTTCTCATCTATCCTTGCCGTTTCGATTTCGCTCCATTGAGCAGAAAACCATATCTTTGTTTTACCAATTAGCGCGAAATGAAATGGCTGGAAATATGTTGGAATATAGCAGTATAAGCGCGAGATTTTACGCTATATGAGTATACAAACGTTACTCTATTCCTAAAACGTCGTTCATGGAATACTGTCCCGGCTGTTTGCCTTGCAGCCACACGGCGGCGGCGAACGCGCCCTTGGCGTAACAGTCTCGGTTTGTCGCTTTGACCGTTATTTCGAGTGTTTCTCCCAGCATCCCAAAAATGATATTGTGTTCACCTGGATTATCGCCCGTCCGAACGGCGTGATAGCCGATTTGCGTATGCTCGCGCTGTCCGACGTTGCCTTGCCGTCCAAAGACAGATTCTGTTTGTCCCATCTGCTGCGCGACAATCTGTCCGAATTTCAGCGCGGTTCCTGAAGGAGCATCAACTTTGAATCTATGATGCTTTTCGATAATTTCGACGTCGGCGTCAAGGTCTTTTAACGCCGCGGCAGCTACCTGCGTGAGTTTCATCGCTAAATTGACGGCCGCTGACATGCTGGGGGCAAAGACAACCGGAATTGTATTCGCCGCCTGAGCAATATGCTGTTTGGTTTGATCGGATAGTCCGGTGGTTGCCATAACCAAAGGAATACGGTTGCTGACACACATATCGATTGTAGCGTCCGCACCGGCTGGCTGAGAAAAGTCAATCAAGGCATCAATTTGAACGTTTTCGGGTAGTTTATCGGTATAAGGAACTCCGATCTCCCCTGCTCCGGCAGCAACTCCGGCGTCTTGTCCTAATTTGGGAAACGCAGAATATTCCAACGCGGCAGCCAGTTTGATTCGTGAATCCTGACTTCCGACCGCGATCAATCGCTGTCCCATCCGTCCGCCTGCTCCGACAATAGCAATATTAATCATAATTTTTACAATAGTTTACGTTAGGAGATTACAATGATGCTATAGAACCAAAATTATAGTCTCGAATTGCAGAAATGTTTGCTGACTCAAGGTAAAGTCAGTGTTTTATTCGTCTATTATAGCAACAATTCTGAAAAAATCAAGAAACGGGGGTAAGATTCTGTCGGGAACCCGTTCTCAGGAGGTCTGAATTGCAGAATTTCCTATCGGAAAACAGAAATTACGATTGGGATAATAGTAGCAAACCGTGCAAAAATGCACAAAAAGCGTTTAAAACTGTATAAAAGTCATGAAAAGTAGAAATAAACAAGGGCGTTCTGTTAAAAACGAGCAGAAAAAAAGAAAAATTCGGAAAAATATGTTCTGACTGCTTGAAATTTATCTGAAAGTAAGATACAATGGACTGTATTGGGAGGAAATGCGGGAACGTCCCGAAACCTCCGCTTTTCAGTAACATACTATATATAATGGATTGATATAACCATGGATTACGGCCACAACAACATTATGAACTGGAATACAACCATGAAAAAAACGCTTACCCTGGTTCTAGGCGGCGGACGAGGTACGCGTTTATATCCGCTGACGAAAATTCGTTCCAAGCCTGCGGTTCCGGTTGGAGGACGCTATCGTTTGATAGACGTACCGCTGTCAAATTGTATTAACAGCGGTTTGCGCCAGATATATGTATTGACCCAGTTTAATTCCAAGTCGCTTCATCAGCATATTCGTAATTCGTATCAGTTTGACGTTTTTCGCCGCGGTTTTGTGGAAATTATGGCTGCCGAACAGACGTTTGAAAATAACAACTGGTATCAGGGTACGGCCGATGCGGTTCGTCAATGCCTGCGGTATTTGAAAGACAGCGATTGCGAGTATATCTTGATTTTGTCAGGTGATCAGTTGTATCGAATGGATTTTCGCCAGATGATGCAAACTCATCTGGATTTAAAGGCGGATGCCTCTATTGCCGCCATTCCGGTTTATGCTGAAGAAGCGTCTGGATTGGGGGTTATGCGGATTAACGACGAAGGTTTGGTGAAGGGCTTTTTGGAGAAGCCTAAAACGCAAGAGGAAATATCGATGATAGAAACCGATCCTGCCTGGATCGATTCTCGCGGAGTACAGTCCAAGGGACGAACCTGTATCGCTAGCATGGGTATTTATCTGTTTTCGCGTGATTGTCTGATTGACGCCTTGGAAAAAACCGCGTATCAGGATTTCGGTAAAGAAGTTTTCCCGGCGTTAATTCATTCACGTCGCGTGGGCGTCCATTTGTTTGACGGATATTGGGAAGATATTGGAACGATTAAATCGTTTTACGAAGCGAATCTGGCGTTGGCTCGTCCGAATCCTCCGTTTAATTTTAACGATACCGAAGCTCCGATTTATACAAAAGCTCGTTTTCTGCCCCCGGCTCAAATTTACAACGCGAAAATAACCAACAGTATTATTGCTGAAGGTTCTCGTATTGACGAAGGCGCGGTTATAGAAAACTGTGTAATTGGAGTTCGTACGGTTATCGGAGCCAATACTGTAATTCGCAACTCTATTATTATGGGTAACGATTTTTACCCCAGCGAATCCCCCCTATTCCAGCAGTCCATTCCTTTGGGAATTGGAGCGCGGTCGATTATTGAAAATTCGATTGTGGATAAAAACTGCTGTATTGGAGAGGGCGTCCAAATTATTAATAAGGACAGCGTTGTAAATAAACCGGAAAACGAATACAGCGTTATTCAAGACGGCGTTATCGTAATTCCGAAGACGTCCTTGATTCCCGATAATACTACAATATAATATAATAGTATAATACGTAGTAATACCGGTATCGAATTTGCCTAATTTTTTGATTGCTATTTGGGAAGTCAAAAATTAGGTGAATCCGGTATTTTTCAAGCGAAAAACAGTTGTCAATGTTCTATGAAAGGGTTATTCCATGACAGAGTTGAGTGTTTCCTCCGGGACGTTCGATAAATGGGGAACTCGATAAGCGAATTGCCTGTTGCCAGAGGATTTCACACCGCGCAGTATAATACGTACCTGCCCTGTTTCCAATCCCCTGCATCAAAGAACAAACGATATTTTTTCAGTAAAAATATTGATATTGAGTTGCCTATTTTGCGTAGATAACTTATTTGAATATAAAA
>CAYZMZ010000350.1:0-3995 GCA_964479655.1 uncultured Planctomycetaceae bacterium | reverse complement strand
TTTAACGTCCCGATACCACGTTTCGCCTAGCCAATCGCTATGCGGACGAGATTCCGTACTCAGTATTCCGTTCCCGGATTGAGCCACAATATCGACCGTTTTTTCGAGCTTTTCCTGCGATTCATCTCCGTGAAGCCAGAACAGCGGACCGGTCATTTCCCGCGCGGAATCGGGAAGCGTTTGAAAATTGGATTTAAGCGTCGAATAATCCACGCTTTTGTCGTTTTGACAAAAAGCCGTCGTCGGAAGGCTTAAAACAAGCGCAATCAACGTTGTTAAAGCCAACGTTCTTGCGGAGGGATTAAAAAATTGCTGCATAATATTCTCGATTCTAAAAAAGGTTAAATTACACATATCAATATTAACACAATATATATTTATCAATATATATATTTATTACGTTTTAATATTGACACGATATAAATACGTTACGTTATACTTTAGTCGTTAGTTCGTACTACGGTACATTCTATCTTGAGAACCGCCGCCAGCTTTTCGATCGTCTTGGCGTGCGAGCCGATTCCCAGCGCAAAATGATGCGTCGGTCCCGCTAAAACCCAGCGTCGAACAAAGTCTACAACATCGTCCCCAAAATAGCCGTGAGTAATCGTATTGCCGGTCGGTAAAATCGGCCCTTCAGTCGATTCCCCTTCCGCAACAACAAATTTGAATTTCCCGTTCTCCCCTACCCCGATACTGAGCATAGTAATCGGGCCTTTCCGAATACTGAACTCAACGCTGGCTCCGTGTCCCGGCTTGCCGTGAAACGCCTTCAAACTTCGCAACGACGGCTTTCGGTCGGCAATATTAAGATGATGCGGTCCGTCATGCCCGACTAAAATCCGATTTCGCGTGAAGTCAAACGGATGAAATTCAGCAAACGAACCGCCGATTTCAAGCCGATCAAAAATCAGCATCGCGATACAGGTTTTCACGTCGAACTCACCGCACATGGGAAATCCCGCCGCCGTTAAAAGCGAGTTGCCGACAATCAGATTGGTCATAACTTCCTCAACGGCCGAATCCGGGGTTCCCTCGTAGTAATACGCCAATCCGTCCAGATTTTTCGCGGCGATAAACTTTTCCAATGAAACCGCCGCCCGGGCAGCAACCTCCAAATCCGCATCGGTCAATTTTGTGGTAATCGGATCAGCAACCGGCTCGGGAGTATCAAAAAAGTCCAAAATTCCGCGCTTCATCGAAGAAAGACGCTCTGAATCGGCTCCGTCTTCTTTATTGCGGTAGAATCGCTCTATATCTTCCGGCTCACATTGAACTAAATGTATACCAAATGCGGCAGACAACGCCGTCGGATCGGCGTGCATGTCAAGCATCGATTCCAAAACATGCCCCAGGATTCCAATACGCGCTCGACGTAAATCATGAAGCACGCGAGCAATCGAAATCCAATCAGAAATCTGCTCGTTTGCCTTCGGCGAATCCAAACGTCCGAGAATTACGTCAGCCGCCGGTTTACCCAGCCGCGCCGATACGCCCACGTATTCTGGAACCGCACAAATATCGTCGCAATAAAGCAACCGATGAGTGGTTAGCGTTTCGTATTCCATCGCATCGCAATCCTGAAGGGCGACGATAACAACGGGAACGGGAACTTGCGAAAAAATCCGTCCAAACGCCGCCGAAGTCGCATAGGTAACCATATCGCAAAAAATCAGATCGAGATTATCCGCATTCAGACGCGAAACCAGCTCGGCGGCAGTTTGCGCGTTATCGGATAATCCGTAATTAATGACGACAGTTCCCTCGGACTGTCCAACGGTCTGACAGAATCGTTCCTGTTTGGACAACAATTCCTCCCGAAGTCCGGGAAACTGCTTCCAGTACGTTTCGTGTCCTACGCCGACAACACCAATTCGAGCGGTCAGCAGTTTTCGTCTTTTAACTTGCATTGATTGTTCTTTATTTTAGGGTTAATAATATCATTACGTAATTTTTTCATTCGCCGCCGTTTTGATTTCTCACCCCACGGAATCAAACAACCTTTTGTTTTATCGATTCAGGCGAAATAAAACGGCAGCCGGTTTGTTACACAAGCCGGAAATTGTCAAGTGAAATCAATATAAAATTACCACTATTCATTCATTTATTGATTCTGAATTGTGCAGCAGTCTTTCCGTATACCTGTAAAAACTGACGTTCCATATTTCTTAGCGAGGAGAATCCCGCCGCCAAGGCAATATTACCTATCGGAATATGCGTATTTTCGAGCAACTGTTTGGCGCGAACAACTCGACATAGATTAATCTCCTCCAAAATCGAACGCCCTAAAACATGGCAAAAATACCGATTTAAGGTTCGTCGATTTATACAAACGACCTCGGCTACGGTCTGAACGTCCAATTGTCGGTACCCCCAACCCCAGATAACGCTTTGCGCCTGACGAACAAACTTGTCTTCTCCAGACGGATCCTCGACTTTTTCCTCATTTCGTATCTGATTTTGTATCTCTTCTCGATTGGATTCCGCCGCAATCCCCAGGATTTTTACTACCGACGCGCCCAAAGAAAGCGAGTTCCGACCGCCCAACTGACGCATATTCTGCAACAAAACGCGAAACTCGGCGGCAATCTCTTCCGGTTTATCAGGCGACAAAATAGGACAGTCTTGAGAAAAAACTTTTTGCTGCGTCAGTTCATAAATCCAGAATCCGTTAAATCCAACATAACTATCTTTCCATGCCCTCCCAGAACGGGGACGATACGTATGCCAGACACCGGGAAATAACAACAGCATCTGCCCGGCAGATACGGTTACCGCTCCAGTCGCCTCGCTGGAAAAAATCAATTCTCCTGAATTGAGAAACACGAGCTGGTATTCCGGCAAAACGCGTCCGTCAGCCGGATTAAAATCGTACATTTGCGGGTGCCCCGGCTGAGGATACGGATCACCCGACTTACCCTGCTCTTCCCCAGCCAGGGTTACGAAAAGACCAAAATTCAAGTCTTCTCGACCTAACGGCAGATAATTCAGCTGAGGAATCGGATTATTCATGGAATTACGGATCGTAAGGGGGGGGAGGGAACGCCGTCTAACGGGGACTGCGTTCCTGGGACTTTCAACAATTTTTACCAATCAGCCAAGGCGTTTTCTCCATCGGTACAAAACAAAAAACCGTCTGGACGCGACTTTAACTTGTTACGCTCGCTCTGAATATTCATGCAGCCGCAGACCCCGAAACGGAAACAATGCCGTTGGTACAACTCCGAAATTATTACGTGAACAGATTTATTTATTCAAGTCTGATTTTTAATTGCGGATTGTCTTTCAGCCTTGTCTGACTTTTCGACCTGGCATTGTTGCTTTTTACATATCGTTTTCATCTGTTTTGTACGTCAGAAAAAAGGATATTTTCATGCGTTAAGCGGGGCTGATACCGCTCATTTTCTTTTATTGTACAACCTTGAAAGCAAAAATCAATACCCTTCATGCGACAAAATAGGACAGTCTTTTTAGTCCATTTATATCACTTTTTTTGTTTTAAAGCATCGTAAAAATTACAAGACGGAAAAATTTCAAAAAATATATCCAACTTGTCATACCTCTATTGACTTTTCCTCCAACAAGATGAATAAAAGTACAGCTTGAGAATATCGTTTGAATTGTATTGATAGGATGACTGAATGATTTTTCCTTCCGATACCGTTTTACAATACCGTTTTGATTTCCGCTCCAAAATTCAAAAAACAAAATACAAAAATACAGTGTCAGCGCATATTTTCGTCTTTTGCCCCGTTTCAAACTCGTTTTCTGCCCGTTTTTTTATTCTACAGAGGTACGCGACTGATTGACAAGAGCAATTCAGAAGGTATAATTCTATATGAATTGGAAAGTTCGGATTTTCATTTTCGAGCGTCTCAATTTGACAATTTAAATCACGATAGCCGGTAAAATGGCTGTCGAAAACTGTTTACCAAGGCTCAAATACTACCAAACAAAAAACTCATAAGGTTGGGCGAATAACCCGGGGTGATAGC
>CAYZMZ010000349.1:252-4004 GCA_964479655.1 uncultured Planctomycetaceae bacterium | reverse complement strand
CCAGATTAACGCTCCGGCAGCTGTTTGTCCGCCGGCTGAAGAGCCGAAAATACCCACGCGAGTTATATCCATAGCAGGTTCGTGTTCGGCGGCGGCTTTTATCCACGCGATTCTATCGGGGAATCCCGCCTTCGCTAAATTCTTATAGCAAGCATCGTGAAAACTTCGATTCCGCCAGGAAGTTCCCCTTCCATCGCTTTGAACTACAATAAAACCCGCCTGCGCCATTTCCTGACAAAGCGTATTTACATCAAATTTCTTTTGGGTAAAAAAATCCTGCGGACCGGCATAGACGTATTCCAAAACCGGATATTTTTTGGATTTATCAAAGTTGGCCGGACGATAGATTACCCCGTAGATGGGCGTTTTCCCGTCGCTGCCGGGAGCCGAAAATTTTTCAGGAAACTTCCAATCCGTCGCCGTCAACGCCGTTCCGTCTGCACGGCATAATTCCAAAATCAGTTCCCCGTTTCGGTTTCGCAATTCATGCCGGGGGAAAGTATCTACAGCAGACCACGAATTAATAAAAAACTGACCGTCCGGCGACCACTCAATCCAATCCGTCCCGTTATCCTCGGTAAGCAGTTTGAAGTCTTTTCCGTCGAGATTACAGGAAGCCAGATGAAAATAATAAGGGTCTTGTTGCGCGTCGACACCGCACACTTTGAGCCAAATTTTTCGATCAATCCAGTCAACAAATTCTACTGAACGAACGTTCCATTTACCGGAGGTAATCGGATTTTTAACCTGTCCTGATTTTATATCGTAGAGGAACAAATGATTCCATCCGTTCCGCTCGGACATCCAAATTCCCTCTTCTGTTGCGCTGGAATAATTAAAGAAAAATTTTCCGCTGTAATCGATAAACGTAGGAGAGTTTTCTTCAATTATCGTTCTAACAGAACCGGTTTGCGAATTGATTCCGATTAATCTTAAAACCTGATGTCCGCGCTGATTAAAAAGTAAACGGAACTCGCTGGAATCCGCGCTAATATGGTTAAAATCCAAACTCCATTGATCGGCAAACAAGGACTTATCAATCGGAATCGGATCAAAAGGATTCTCAGAGCAGGAAAAATCAAACAATACCGGCGATTTTTGCTGAACCTTATCGCCGGGTTTCAGATATTGATGTTTAAACAACTTCGGCTGTTTCTGCCCCTCAGGCGACGATTCTACCATATAAACCGTATGCTTTTGTTCCGGTTGAACGCGAAAAACCAGCAGTTTGTTCCCGTCCGGAGTCCAAATAAACCAGTCTATATAGCCGTCGTTTTCGTTTCCATCGAATGTAAGCTGGCGTTCAGATTTATCCGAATTATTTTGCATCCAAACATTCCATTTTCGGATAAATAAAGTGTAAGTATTTACCGCTGCGTTTTTGTCTGGCTTGATTTCATCCGATTCTTCGTATCGATATAAAGAGCGGTTTTTTGTTTTTTTCCTGAATGAATTTTCGGGTTCCTCCGTATCGATTTCCTGACTTTTAGATTCTGGATTGACCTTTATCAGGCGAACGCTGCCGTCGGATTGCCGCTGCGGATACCAAAACGAATTGCCGTTTCTATCGATCCAATGAATATCCAGCCTTTCGTTGAGAACCCGATTACAGTACTTCCCGCCATACTCAAAAACAGCGTTTATAGACGCCTGAATATCGGGTTTTTGTCCATACAAACTTGTTGTATACATAATTATAATTAACAGCCATAATCCGTTTATTTTCTTCGACATTAAAACAGCCCTCTATTGGGGGGGAACAGGGTTATATGTTGGATTGTATCCAGGGTTATCCAGGGTTATCCAGGGTTATTAATTCTATTGATTTTTTGAATTATCCGTTAAAATTACCCGGAATCCAACATCGTAAACCGGCTGATTGGCAGGATACGTTTGTTTAGCACTAAACGCGGCTTCGCCCGGTCGAGAATTAAACGAGCCGCCAACTGCGACCGCCTGATTTGAATCCGGCGTAGTAACCCATTCCGCCGCGTTTCCATGTACATCGTACAATCCCCACGCATTGGGCGTAAACGACGCAACCGGAGCCGTTGCGCGGAATCCGTCGTTAAAACGGGGTTCCGCCGGACGCCAGGCGGGTATCGCTCCGTCGGGTAACGACCACGGACTATACGACGGTATCTTAAAATTCGTTTGATCAGATAAATTCGCGAACTTGCTAAAATCGGTTTCTAAATCACCAAACCACAAGTCCGACGAATTACTGCCAGCCTTGGCACTGTACTGCCATTGAATCAGCGACGGTAAAGCCGCCGAAGCCGTTTGGATTCCTGAATCCGTCTGCTTGTTGAGCCAATCGCAAAACGCCTGCGCTTGCTGATACGATACGCGTACAACCGGCTGTTTATCGCCGTTGACCATAAAGCCGCGATCTTGCAAACTGAAAACCAGAAAATCGCCAAATTCATATCGACTATCATGAGAGGGATCGAAATTATTAAATTGAGCGTTGGTAATTTCTGTTTGACTGATCCAAAATCCGCCTGTTGACTGTCCGTTAAGTGTACCTTTAGGCACGTAGACAAAAGAAATTATTTCGCCGGAAGGCAGTTTTATCTGCCGAATTTTCCTATCCGCAGGAATATCCGTTGATTCCAAGACTTTACATTCTATCGCGATTTTCTCCTTGCCAACGCCAACCGCTTTGGCAATATCTTCCTTGGCGGGTAAAACAGATTTGACGGCTCCGGGGGTATACGGATTGACAATTCCTTCCTGATTCTCGACAATTCCCGCATATTTTTGCCGCAGTTGTTCCCGTAATTCCGACTGACGATCGGTTCGCGGATTACCGCTCAACTCCGCCCACGTTCCATGATACGGGGTATTCATATCAACCCAGGTGGTCAAACGATCCCAATCTTCCGGCTGCAATAACTTGGCTACACCGTAATGACCGCAAGGATCATTTTTTAACGTTTGAAACAACCGGGTTGTACTGACATGAAATTCGCGGGGAGAAAGTAAATGGCAGTCCGATTCTATCGTATGACCGCGCACATATTTTTTCAGGTTTAAGTACGACTGGGCAAAATGAGTTGCGTTATTATAGTAATTGGCGTTAGCCGATAAATGCACTTCGTTTGTATTCGCCAAAGAAAAAGGGGCTATTACAGCGGAATTATCCAGCTTATCGGGAGAATCCGCATGACAGGCGACACAGTACTTATCCAATACCGGCTGCACTTCCCTCATAAAAGAAAAGCCGCGTTCGGAACCGTAAAATGGAGCGATAACAGAGGCAGGACGATTCCCCGCAATTGTTTTGGTACGAACCGGAGCCATATTATTTTTTTGATGACAGCCGACACAGGAAACCACCTCGCCGGGCATCGCGGTAAACCACGACCTGAACAATTGTACCGCCGCTCCGTTTTCATCCAGCGGTTGTAAAGCAATCGGAACGTTGGCGGGAACGATAAAATGCGCCGACCCGTCTGATTCTACCGGCACGGTTCCCAAAACCGAACGAACGTCCCATGGTCCGTCAAAACCGACGCGGTCTACTTGTCCTCCCATTCCTTGATAGGAAAAGTTATAAGTGAATATACGTAGCTGTTTAATTTCCCCTCGGTTGATTCCCTGCAATCCCGGTCCCGCGTAAATATCGGCTAAAAAGACCGTTGCCTGCTTTGATTCCGGGTCTGTTCGATCCGCAATAGCCGGGGGAATCGGCGTCTTTTGCAGCGGAATCGGTTCTAAAATCGCGAACTGATCTTGTTCGTATAATA
>CAYZMZ010000349.1:0-242 GCA_964479655.1 uncultured Planctomycetaceae bacterium | reverse complement strand
CAAAAACGTCAACCAGGTAGATTCCCCATTTGGCAGACGGATTCGGCTGGCAGGCGGTTATAACGTATTTGTCGGACAGCGGAGCTGGATGCAAAAATTTCGGCCAGGTATTTCTCGTCAGTCCGTCCAAAATAGTCGGCTCAACCTTCTGCCCCCGCTGACCGATTCGGACTACAACGCCGTCCGCCTCAAAATTGCTCTTTGAGGTATCAAACAGTATTAACTGCCCTGCCCGGGCGGTA
>CAYZMZ010000348.1:0-4014 GCA_964479655.1 uncultured Planctomycetaceae bacterium | reverse complement strand
GCCCGACAACCGCATTTCTCACTGCGTCTGTCGGCAGTTGAACCGCGCAACGATTCAGACTAAAGCCTGGGGGGGTGTTGATAAGCGGTCTTGATATTATGCGGTTATATGGTACAATGATCCGGGATATTAATGATGTTGATTAACCCGATTCTTTATGTAAATTTAACACAAATATAACGATGGATCCCCAGCAGATAACAGATTTTATAGATTTCGCGGCTTCCTTAAAGGGCGACGAAAAGGGCGAAGCGCAAACGTTTTGCGATCGCCTGTTTCGACTTTTCGGACATCGAGGGTTTATCAATGCGGGAGGCACGTTCGAGGCAAGGGTAAAGTTTGATTCTGGAAAAACCAAGTTCGTTGATGGGCTATGGGCACCGATTGGTCATTCCGGCGCACTGATCGAAATGAAAAAGAGGGCGGAAACCGATCTGGAAAAGCATTTTCCGCAAGCGATGAATTATTGGTGTCAGATGAATCCGCAAGTCGTTCTCGGACCCGGGGCACAGAAACCCAAATATATTATTCTGTGCAATTTCGACAAATTTATTATCTACGATAACTTGCTTAAAGTGGACGAAGTAGCTATTTCAGAACTGTTGGAGCGGTGGACAGCTCTGAATTTTCTGTTGCCTGACGAACGGGAACCGATTTTTCAAAACAATACGCGAAAGATTTCCGAAGATGCGGCCCGGCACATCGGCGAATTATTCAAACATTTGGTTTTCGATTTAAATTACGACCGGGAAAAGGCGCGAAAGTTCGTCTTGCAGTGCGTTGTTGCGCTGTTTGCCGAAGACGTCGATCTACTGCCCAAGGATTTCTTTCTGGAGTTGATACTGGATTGTCGACGTCGTCCTGCGGAAAGTTTTGACTTGATCGGCGGTCTTTTTCGTCAGATGGCATCCCCCGTTTCAGCTTCCGGCGGGCGATTTAAACAGGTACGCTATTTTAATGGCGGGCTGTTTGAGTCAATTGAGCCGCTGGAACTGGATATGGCAACTCTGAACATACTGGAACAGGCGTCGCGGCAAAATTGGCAAAGCGTCAATCCGGCGATTTTCGGCGGTTTGTTCGAAGGAACTATGAGTGCGGAAGATCGACACGTATTTGGGGCGCATTTTACTCACGCGAACGACATTTATAAAATCATCTACCCAACAATAATTCGTCCGTGGACGCAGCGGATTCAACAGTCCAACACGCTGGCCAAGCTAACCCAAACATGGGACGCGCTGGCTGAATTTCGCGTTTTGGATCCCGCCTGCGGGTGCGGGAATTTCCTCTTCATGGCGTTTCAGGCAATAAAAGACCTCGAATTGCAGATAATAGAAAAAATCGCGAACGAATATTCCGCCAGAAGTGCCAGCAAACTCAATCTGGGAATGTCCAGAATCACGTCAAAGTATTTTTTCGGTATCGACGTTCAACCCATGGCTGTGGAACTGGCGAAAGTAACTTTGATGATTGCCAAGGAAATTGCCGCGCAGAAATGGAACCGCCGCATTCAGGAGTTGGACAACATACTGACACTGTCGTTCGATTACAGTTTGCCCTTGGACAATCTGGACGACAATATCCTTTGTCAGGACGCCGTACTGGAACCATGGCCGGAGTTCGACTGTATTGTTGGAAACCCGCCGTATCAGTCGAAAAACAAAATGGCTGCGGAGATGGACAATGCCTATATTGCTCAAATACGCGAGCGCTTTCCCGATGTGCCCGGACGAGCGGACTTCTGCGTTTACTGGTTCCGCAAAGCGCACGACTTGATGAAGCCGGGACAGCGAGCCGGACTGGTCGGAACGAACACAATTCGGCAAAACTATTCGCGTGAAGGCGGGCTGGATTATATCGTCCAAAACGGAGGAACGATTACCGACGCGGTATCTTCGCAAAAATGACCCGGCGAGGCCGTCGTGTCCGTGTCTATTGTCAATTGGGCAAAAGGAACGGACAATTCAGAAAAAACACTTACGATTCAATGCGGCGAGCATGTCGATTCCCCCTTTGAATTTTTCCATCCCGAAACAATCAATTCGTCTTTGAGCTCTAAAACAGATGTTTCTCAAGCAAAAGCGTTAAAAGTCAATGCCGATTCCTGTTGTTGTTACCAGGGACAGACGCATGGTCACGCCGGTTTCTTGCTGAAAAAGGAAGAAGCCGAACCGATTTTACAGCGGCATCCGGAATATGCCGAAGTCCTGTTCCCTTTTCTGACAGGGGACGAATTGCTAACCGAAAAGGATTCCATGCCCAATCGGTACGTGATTGATTTTCGCAAACAGGACTGTTTCGCGGCGGCGAAGTTTGCTGACTTGTACAAAATTATTCACGAAAAAGTCTATCCCGACAAAAAAGAAAAGGCGGATAACGAACAGAAAAAGAACGAAGAAACACTACAAAAGAACCCTAAAGCCAAAGGAAACAACGATCATGCCAGCGCATTTAAATCATGGTGGCAACTATTCCGTTCTCGCGGTGAGGTTATGGATATTCTCGCGGCTATTCCCCGCTATATTGCCTGTTCATGTGTTACAAAACGACAGGTTTTTGAATTTATCGACTCCTCAATTCATCCCAACGCCGCTTTACAGGTCTTTCCTCTTGCCGACAACTATTCCTTCGGAGTTCTGCAATCGAGTATTCACTGGTCTTGGTTTCAGGCGCGTTGTTCCACATTAGAAAATCGATTTCGTTACACCTCGAATACGGTTTTCGATTCGTTCCCATGGCCGCAAAGTCCGACAGTTCAGGATATTGAAACGGTCGCCCGTTGCGCTCGCGCGCTGGTAATCAAACGTCGGGAAGTCATGGCGCAGTACGGTTTTTCTCTGCGCGATTTGTATCGTATGATGGAAGAGGCTCCCAACAACGCGGTTACAGAATGTCAAAAGCTCCTCGACCAAGCGGTCTGCCGCGCCTACGGAATCAAACGCGGCGGCGACTGGCTGGCATTTCTACTAAACTTAAATCAGAAATTATTCAGGAAGGAACAAAAAGGCGAATTTGTTCGCGCTCCCGGATTCCCCCTGGATATTATTCCCAACGTCTCACCGTATATTACCGGCGAGGCGGTCGGACGATAAATTACGCGGGTTGTTCAACGACAACAAAGTCAAGAGAATCCGCGAAAATACGGATGTCGTAGCAAGAGTTCGTCCAACTTTTTTCCATGAGAAAGTGAATACCTTCTTTTCCCGTATTATTGACCTCTATATTTTCGTCCAATATTTCGGCTGATCGCTTGACGTCGAGGGTAAAACCTTCGTACTCAATGCTGGTAACGTTGTAAAATATCAAATGAACCAACAAGATGTCAGCCGATTTTCCGGTAAATTCATTTTGAAAACAATTACAAAAATTAAGAATTACCTTTACCTGTTTGGCTTGCTGATTGTATTCAATATCCTTTATCGTACTTTCGTGAAAAGAACAGTGCTTTAACAATTCTGAGAGAGTCATTTTATACATATTCCACTTGAGTTTTTCCTGAACAGGAGCTTTATTCCGCTTGTTTGATTCACAACAAACTCAATACAAACCAATACCCAATAATCTTTAATCTTCCTCGTTTATCTTCGTGCTTTCGTGCCTTCCCGTAAATTCAAGAGAATAACCAGAAGGCGCGATGACTCTGTCCCCAAAAAGCCGGAAATCAGGCTTGATTACTTCAAATCAGTACGATACGACATACTTACGTACACCATACAAGGTTTATCGGTTCTGCGGCTTTTATTTGGAAAGTTCGTACTTTTTCGCATTAGGCATGTTATATCCATGCGTGCGTCCTTGAGAAAATTCCAGCTTGACAGGACATTTTAAGTTGTTGAACAACACCATTTCGCTCGACGGAGGACATACATAGTCCCCCAACCCAACGAAAATAACCGTATTCGCTTTGATTCGCTTGGCGTGATTAGCGGCGTCAAAATAGCCCAGAGCGTCCGTCCATTCAGGAAACCATCCGCCTAAACGATTTTCTTTAACGTGCCCGCTCAAATCGCAGCA
>CAYZMZ010000347.1:0-4026 GCA_964479655.1 uncultured Planctomycetaceae bacterium | reverse complement strand
AATCTTTTTTTGAAAAAAATCTAAAAAAACACAAAATTTCTCTCCCTTTTTTAAATTTATCTGTTCTTACTAATATAGAGGGAATAAAAACCAGGTTTTAGTCAATAGATTCAGACTAAATCAATCCGTGGCGACAGTTTTTGGGTTACCGAGGTTTGCTATTACATGGTATATAAAAAACTTTTGAGCCCAAACAGGAATTTTACGAAAAAGTGGAGATATTTCCTAGTAAAGTATTAACATAAGTAAAGCTATTGAATAAAGCAAATTTATTCAATGATGGGGATACCGGTTTTGCAGGGAAGCAAATAATGAACTTGGTGATTTGCCAGACGTGCCGATAGGTTTTTATATTAATGAAGCCGTTGCTGGACGTAAAAGCCTGATGAAGATATTGTAAATACAAGATGGAATTGTGTAGAACCGTTCCAAATCCATTCCCTTAAATCGCTGTTGATTCGGGAATTTCGACGGATTCAAAATATAACGGGTATGTTTGTTACCTAAAATTAGCAAAGGGAGTTTTAAATGTTGTCTTCAAAATTGCAGATCACAACGATATTTTTCATTCTGTTGACGTTTTGTGTTACCGTCTCCGCAAAAACGTTTCACTTTATTTTCATTTTTGATGACAATAAAGATTCAAGCGGTCAGATTGCAGATAAAGCCATGGAAAATGATTCTTTACTGTTTGAATCGTTAATAGGAACCAACCGCAGTCAGGTAGCCGGTTTTAACCTGAATTATCAAAAATGGAGTTTATCCAACGCAACAACGAGTTCTTTGGTCAATAAAATTACCGCATTAAAATCCCGTATGAGCAATCAGGATGCGTTATGGATTTATTTTTCTTCCCATGGTCAAATTACACGAGATGAAAATTATATTACCAATTACTATTTGGATACAGGAAGAACCACCGTTATTGACAGAACCGCTCTGTTAAACGCCATGATGAATACAAATGCACGATTAAAAATATTTATCAGCGATGCGTGTAATTCTAAACTTAATGATTCGACAAACAAAAGTATAAACCATAGCACGAACTTCAGATTTCCTCATGTAGAATATCGGGAACTTTCCGATAGGAATACAGAATCCTATACTCCTACTTATGATTATGATAATTTCAGAAGTGTAATTGACACAAACTTATGGCGTTTACTCAATCAGAAAGGATTTTACAACGTTTTTGCGGCCAAGCGGGGCGAGTTGGCTCTCTCGAAGCGCGGGAAAAACGGCTGTTTCAGCATCGCTTATGGAAATTGTATGTGTAAAGCGGGTTTTCCGTCTTTGGATCGTTTTTTAGATAGTGTAAATATAAACACCACTGAAATGGCGTCGCAAATTTTAAAAACCGCAAGTCAGCATCCAACCTGGAGCCGATTTTTAACTTTTGGAGAGCTGAACGTTCGTTGGGATCAATGTATCCGAAACGGAAAATATACAGGAGTTACCATTACGCATTTGGAAAATCACGATATGACTTGTCCCGCCAAAACGATGGGATTGTCTTATGGGGATATTATCCTGGCCATTACACCTTCCGGTGGACGACGAACAGAATTAAATACTTATGATGATTTTAAAAACTTTATTTTGCAGCACAATCAAAAAGGGCTTCCCATTACGGTAGAAATATGTTTGGAAGGAAGCGGCCAGATTGTAACCCGACACGCAACGTTGGGTTCTGATTTTGATTTAATGTTTGGCGCATCGGTTATTAGCTACGCAGAATATATCAGAAGAGGTTCAGAGGAATAACATACGTATGTTACGTATGATTTTGTAATGTTTTATTTTTTTATTTTGGAGGAATGTAGTATGAAAAAGACGATTGCTTGTGCTTTCAGTATCTTGGCAATGACTCTTGGTTCTGCCTTTGCAGACGAAGTCACGCTCCGATTTAACCCCGATCCGGGAACGAACAAACCTGCTCAGAGTATTCAACAGACCGTTGAGACGACTGACACTTCGACAACGCCGAACAAGCCGACCTCGGTTCTGGACGGTCAAACCACGACGGTTAATCAACCGGTATCTCCTGACTGCGGTTGCTCTCCCGCAACTTTTGTAGGAACATGCCAAAATTACGCTTGGGTTCGTTGCTGCTGGCGATGGAGACTGGTTTTGGTTGATAACTGCACCGTAGATAACAATTCTACCAGTATCGTAGATAACAACAAGACGAATGTTGACCCCAACAAGCAGTTCAACAATCCTACGGATCCGACCCTGGCGTTTTGTAAGGATCGAGCTCCCGCTTCCCATTACGTTTGGGTTTGTCGCAGATGCCGTTGCCATTGCTGGCGATGGTGTTTAGTATTGGTTGATAACAACCAAAACGGAACAGTAAATAACAACACCGTTAAGGTGAATATTAACCGAAACCAATATTTTACCAGACCTAATGACGGCAACGCTCCGATGGCTCCTCCTACCTACTTTCGCCGAGGTCGCAATAGATAGTTCTCGTTGTATGCAATAACCTATTGTATACAATATTTATGTTAAAACAGCTTGCATGGCAAAACTCCGTTTTGCCATGCGGGCACTCACCCCAATTTGCGAAAGGAGAATTTCGTGAAGGCACTATTAAAAGTTTTTATCTGTACAGTGGTTATATTAACCGGTGGAATTTACGAATTGCGCGGGCAAGCGACAACCTCGCAAGGTCCGGAGGTAAAACAGCCGCAGGCGAAAGCCTCTACTCGCACCGTGAGAAGTCCCGCGTCCAATACTCCTGAGAGTATTTCTCGCAATAACGGCAATTTGCCCGAAACTCCGGAAAATGCAGCGGTTCCTGGCTCAGCACCTCAACAGAATGCTCAAAACCAGACAACCCCCAATCCAAATGCGCAACCCCAATTTAATCCGACTGAAAAAGTCGTACCTAAAATTAACATGAACAAATTTTCTTGGGATTACTTGCACCAGGTAGATAACGGTGTTGTCTGTCCATACGGAGCTGAAATTCTACTGACCATGCTCAAAGCAGGAGCGGGAGAAAACAGTCAAACAAAAAAACAAATCGGAAACGTTTTGGGTAGTGACCAACCGGCTCAGGTAATTGCGGACAATCTGGTTTTACCGGAAGGAGTGCTTATTCTTTACAATGGTTTATGGGTTCAAAAAGGTTTTCCGGTTGAGAAGCCGTTTCAAAATTTTATCACCCAGTACTGCAAAGAAAAGTGTTGTACTTCTTCAGAATTAAGCGAAGTGGATTTTGCTAAACAGCCTGTTGAAAGTCTGAAGCAGATTAATCAATGGTTTACGACCAAAACAGCAAATCGGATCAAGGATCTTTTTTCCCAGCAAGCTCTCAACACCAGATTAGTGCTAGGAAATGTAGTTTTCTTTCGCGGTATCTGGAACACCCCGTTCAAAAAAGCGGAAACACAGGAAGCAGATTTTTACGTTTCTCCTCAGTCAACGGTTCGTGTTCCTATGATGCAAATTCAGGAAAAGTTTTCGTATTACGAGGAAAGCAATGTTCAGGTTGTCGCGATTCCTTATTCTAACGATACCTTCATGCTTGTTTTCCTTCCCCGGAACGATCAAAGCTTTGAGTATTTGCGAAAAACTATAAATGATAGTCAGTGTCAATATTTCCTTGATCGAATGGAATATAAACCTCTGGAAGTCAAACTACCGCGTTTTTGTTGTCAGAACCAGATTGATCTCAAGCCCGTCCTTGCATCTATGGGAATGACAGATGCGTTTGGCGTGCATTCTGATTTTTCACGTATAAGTAAACAGGATGAATTACAAATCGGCTCCATGGTTCAAAAGGTATTTATTAACGTTGATGAAAGCGGTACGGAAGCCGTGGCGGCGTCTGGAGCTACGGTGATATTGCGCTCCATGCCGTCGTACGTTCCATTTCACGTAAATCGTCCGTTTATTTTTGCTATTGTAACTAATCCCTTCAACAAACAAGATGGTTATAAGACTCTGTTTGTCGGAACAGTACGTAATCCGTTAAGTGTTTCTAAGAATCCCGTTGTACAAGCAGGAGGCAAA
>CAYZMZ010000346.1:3507-4033 GCA_964479655.1 uncultured Planctomycetaceae bacterium | reverse complement strand
TCTCAATATGGCAACAAATAACGTTATGACTATTATCAGATATGCCAGCGGCGAACGTCAACTGGACAAATTGTTCAATAATGAGTTTGAGGTGGAGGACAATTCCCAACAATCCGAGAGACAAAAAATAATCATGTCCTCAGCGTTTGTTATTCTGAAAGCCACCGGCGTTAATGCGAATTTAACAGCGCAACTGCGCGTTATGAAGGAACTGCGCAAGAGATTACCTCTGATGGATCGTATTATTAAGTGCAAAGAAACCGGTTTGCGAAAAAACGGTGAAGTTAAAATAGAACCATGCGAATGTTCACCCCAAAAATTTGCTGAGATTCTCACAAATTATCTGGATTGTTTACGCAATTTGCGTAACTACTTCACTCATTTATTCCATAATCCGATTCATGAGAAATTGAAACTGAACTATCTGGAAATGGTTCTCAAAGCCAACGTTGGTACTGCCATTGAACGATTCTATCCCGAAAATAAGATTGATGATCAAAAATTTCTCGTATTCAAGAAATTCGAT
>CAYZMZ010000346.1:0-3497 GCA_964479655.1 uncultured Planctomycetaceae bacterium | reverse complement strand
TGAGAATAAAATAGATAGCCAGGGGGAAGTGGTCAAAGACAAAAATGGGCATTCGGTTAAGCAGGGCAAAAAGAACCCAAAATTTCTTTTCGCTTTCGGTGAAAAAAACGATAAGGGTGAAAGCGATATTAATACTCCGGCTCTGGCGTTTTTTGTTTGTCAGTTTTTGGAAAAGAAATTCGCCAACATGCTTCTGGATTCCGTGGGAATAGAAAAGACTGCCGATAGGATTTTTTCCCGATTTGACCTCATTGAAAACGGAAAAGAAGATTATCGCACGCTGCTCAAACGGATTTTTACAATAACCTGCGCCCGTTTGCCTCGCACGCGTCTGGAATGCGATAGTCTCTTGGCAAAGCATACCCTTGGCATGGATATTCTCAACTATTTGCCCCGCTGCCCGGATACCTTGTATAATCTCCTATCTGCAAAAAATCAGATGAAATTCCGTGCTATTTCGGAAACTACCAATGAGGATATTTTACTCAAACGTTTTAACGACCGATTTACATACTTAACGCTAAATTTTCTGGACAGAATCGAGGCGTTCCCTCAGTTGCGATTCTGTGTTGATATGGGCAATTACCATTTCAATCGACATCGACGTCCGGTGATCGACGGTTCAACGCTGGAAAACCGGTGGCTAAGCAAAAAAATCCTTTGCTATACAAGAATTCAAGATGCAATCCGGTATTATCAAACCGAACGATCTAAAATCGATACCTTATACGTTAGTCCGTCTGATGAAACTGTCGTACACGGAGCTTATCGGCAAGATATGCTTCCTCAGTACTCTGTCTGCCGTCGCAATAATCACGACAAGCGAATCGGATTCGCCTTAAAATCGCTGGAGCGGTATCAAAAAAACAAGGCCGACTTGAACCTGTTTAATCAACCAACGCTGGATCCTGAAGGACGCAAGCAGAATAAGCCGAAAACCTATAAGCCGGACGGGTGGATTTCCGCGCATGAACTGATGCCGATGCTCTTTCTCGCCGAAAATAACATAGGAGAAGAAATTGAACATAAAATTACGGATTATATTGTTTACTGGCGGAATTTTCTGACCTCGTTACTCAAAATGGACTCGAAGAAACTGAAAGCAGCTCAGTGGAAAAACATAAATCAGACAAAAGACGATTACTGTCGCGAGTTTCAAAATACGTATCATTTGAATATCATGGATATTCCAGATGAATTTCGCTATTATCTGCTCAATAGCAAGATTAAGCCGGTTACCGTTAGTCAGACTGCCGAGACGTGGCTGGTTGGTCAATGTAATATCACACGCTCGTTGATTCGTCAGCTTGAAAGCGAACAAAGCTACGATTTTAAATTGGGACGCGGGCGTACTCGACGATTCACCAAGGGCTTTATCGCTCAATGGCTGGTTCGTGATTTTATGCAATTTCAACACTCCAATAAATCAGCGGCCGATCACTTCGGCAAGCTGAAATCATCTCCCGATTACATGGCACTGCAATCAGCACTAACTTGTTTTGAAAGTCGGAAAGATTCGATGAAAAATTTGTTTATCAGTGCTCGCTTAATTGATGGGCGTCAATACGATCATCCGTTTTTGAAAGACGTTATTAAGAATGGTGAAACGTTTACTACCTTGGAACATTTCTTCCATAAATATCTCCGCCAGCGGCTGGAATGGCTCCGATGTGCGGATGGAAAAGAGGCATATCAATTACGAAGACTGTACAAACATAGTACAATCAAAACGAATATTAGAACAGGAATTTTATACGCAGAGGATTATTTGCATCAATTATCGAAGTCGCTGCTAGATCAGCCGTGCTGTCTGCCTCGCGGTTTGTTCGACGAACTGGTTCGCGAAACTCTGAAAAAGCAGTTCCCTGACGAGTATGCCGCCGCAGTTTCTTCCTGTACCCGGTCGAATTTTACTTGGCTGATGCAACAGTATCTGAAGTGGAGGAACGATCAGTCTCAATGGTTTTATAGTCTGACCGCCGATATGGAATCGAAGCCGTTCAAATCCCTGTTCACTTTGATGGGAACCGCCCAGCTGCGCTATGACGCTCAGGGAGTAAAGAATCTCAATGAGGTTCTTCAGGTAACCCAAAGCAAACGCAAACAGGAATTGGTTAAAAAACTGCAATCCGATAATCAGTACAATAAGATGAATAAAGATGAACAACAGGAAGAGATCGTCCGACGTATGGAGACTCAGGAAAATATGTATCGTCATTTGCTTGACCAGCTGGGACAGGCATGGAAAGATATTCGTCAGGCAAGTGTTCAGGATGCGCTGTTAATGGATGCGGCAGTTCAGTTGCTGCCGCTGAATATGATTCAGTTAAAAACAATCAAGCCGGAAAATGATCTTCAGCAGCAACGGCGCGAAAGGAGACTGAATCCAGAGAATGTAATTTCCGGCGAACTGGGTTGGGGTTCGATTCTCAATTGTCCATGTTGTATTCGCCATACAATTAAACTGCCTTATAATGAAGGAACAATTGTACTAAAAGGCACGATGAAGTACAAGAATTTCGGAAACTTTAACTGGATACTTTCAGATATGTGTATAATATCGTTCTATCGACTGTACAAATTACTTGGCTATAACGAGGTTGAATACAAAACCCTGGTAGAACACGAGATTGATTTCTACGATCGGATTGCGCGGCCGGCTGTATTCCAGTGGCTGCATAATCTTGAATCGAAGGTTGTAGATAGATATCCAGATATTGAGAAAAAACAGAACGGAGGCTATATAAATTTTTCGCAGATTGCCGAAAAAGCCAGCAATGGGAATAACTTGTATGATTTTCTTTTGATAATGATACGGAATGCGTTTGCGCACAATAATTATCCAGACTTCCAGCCTGATACAAATGCTACTGCCAAGGATAAATCGTTTCTGACCGAGCAGCTTAAAAAGATAAAAGAAGATTTTCAAGCCGCACTCGATTCGTCAACGCCGGAAAAACCAGCGTGCCTGTCCGAGGTGTTGGTTGGCTATACAGAAAAACTATTCAAGGAAGTTATCGATTCGTTATAGAAAGCCGTACCTTGAGAGTTTGCAGAATGTAAGAAAAGGACACTTATTTTGTTTTTGTGATGGGCGACATATTTTCCCCCCTTTACTACGATTCCTGAAAATGCTAGAATGAACAGAAGAAATAAGCAAAACATTTAATGCTTTGTATACGTAACACTCTGCTATGCAAGAGGTTACGTCACACAAGTTGTAGAAGCCCCAATTTCGCGGGGTATGTGCAACTTACAAGTGTAA
Source organism: uncultured Planctomycetaceae bacterium (assembly GCA_964479655.1). Lineage (GTDB taxonomy): Bacteria > Planctomycetota > Planctomycetia > Pirellulales > Thermoguttaceae > RUG11551. The sequence continues at coordinate 232 of CAYZMZ010000346.1, read as the reverse complement.
AATCCATTTTTTGCTTTAGTTGTAGAAGCCCCAATTTCGCGGGGTATGTGCAACTCCGCTGGTCTTTTTAATTATCGCGTCGTTGTTGTAGAAGCCCCAATTTCGCGGGGTATGTGCAACAAGCGTGTTCAGATACATAATTATTCTTCCGTTGTAGAAGCCCCAATTTCGCGGGGTATGTGCAACCGGTTCTTCTTTATCCTGCATAGCAGCGATGTTGTAGAAGCCCCAA
>CAYZMZ010000345.1:0-4038 GCA_964479655.1 uncultured Planctomycetaceae bacterium | reverse complement strand
GGGGCAACGGCTGAGATTGAATTTTCAGCAACGCATCGCGTCCTGGGAAATCATAGCCGGTTAAAAAACAGGCAGACCCCAGTCCCGCTTCAATCGGATTGATGGATTCGGAAAGTTCGTGTCCGTATAACGGCATGCCCGCTTCCAAACGAAGGGTATCTCGACAGCCTAAACCGGTGGGGATAATTCCCAACGGCGCGCCCCGTTCTACCAACACGTTCCATAAATCGGCGGCTATATCAGCTCCGATAGAAAGTTCAAAGCCGTCTTCGCCCGTATATCCGGTTCGGGAAATGATTCCCCCCTGACGATTGGCGCACGGATGCAATATCTGGAATTGCCCCCCGCGGTAATACCGCATTGTTTTCAGGTCTACATCGCACAGCGGCTGCAATAATTCGATAGATTTCGGTCCCTGTACGGCAATCATCGCCCATAATTTGGACAGGTCGTTAAAAACAACCTCTTTTCCCGGCGCGTTGGCTATTTCGTCGGTCAGATGAGCCTGAATCCATTTAACAATCTTTTCCCGATTACCGGCGTTGACTACGACCATATAAAACGGCTGACCGTAAACGTTGCGATAGTATCCGACTAAAATATCATCGAGAATATTTCCCTGTTCGTTGGTAACCAAGGAATAGCGGATTTGCCCCAATTCCATATCAGCCACGCGTCGGGTAAAGGTTTTAGCCAAAAATTCAGCGGCTCCGGGACCTTCAAAGCGAAGCCGTCCCATGTGGGAGACGTCAACCAAGCCGCCGGTTGTACGGATTGCGTTATGTTCGGCGGTTATTGTACTGAACTGAACGGGCATTTCCCAACCGGCAAAATCTACCATTTTCGCCCCCAGGCGAACATGACAATCGTAAAGCGGTGTTCTCATTTATTATAAAACTTGTAAAAGGTGAATGGGAATGGATAGGGCAACCGTTTTGTGTTGACGACTCAATTTTTGCGATTTATGACTTTATATACTGATTCTACTTGAAATTTTCCAGCTTATATAACAAACCTCAGCCGTTTCATTTCGCCCGAACAGAATAAAACAAAGGGCTTGTTTTATTCTATTCGAGCGAAATCAAAACAACGTCGATAAAAAATCAAGTGGTCATAGTATAACGACCTGAGTGAACTGAATCGCGACAACAACAAACGCCCTTTTTCTGTATTATATACGAAAAAGAACCCTTTTACAAGGCAGGGGGGGAAAAAGATTTTCCTAGAGTACTGCAGGTTCATCGTCCTGTGGGACGACAAATATGTCGCCTGACAGAACGATAAACCAAGCGGTATTTCATAAATCGAATCGAGGTTCATTCAACTGCTATGCATTGGGCACGGGAACCAGATTCCTTTATGAAAGCGTCAGTAAGCTCCCGCTTACCAAACGGTACCGTGCCGTTGCGAGCAGGTTTACTTGGATAGCTTGGCGATTGACTGCTCAATAGCCGTTTTTTGGTCTATCATATCTTGCAAGGACTGCTTTTCCTTTTCGATAACCGCGACAGGCGCTTTGCTGACAAAAGCCTCGTTTTGCAATTTTGCCTGCTTGCCTTTGATAAATCCTTCCAGTTTCGCCAATTCCTTTTTCTGCTTATTTAACTCGGCGTCTATATCGATTAAGCCCGTTAAATCCATGGAAATTTCCCAATCGGAAGTTGGATAGTTGCTGGATAGTTCGGGGAACACCGCAGTCGGTCCGCAACTGGTAAGCTGCGCTCCGGACATAGAAGCAAAATAAGGTGTCATCGGCTCGATTAAAGCGGTGAGTTCGCTGCTGCATTTTACGGCAAATTTAACCACCTGTTTGGGCGGAACGTTTTGACGTGAACGAATTTCTCGTATTCCGCGAAGCATATCCTGAAAAACCGCAAATCGGCTTTCGACAACTGAATCCTGCCACTGAACGGAAAGTACCGGCCAAGCGGAAAGCGTAATAAACTTTTCCGGTTCCTGGAGAGTATCAATTCCCCGGATAAAAGCGCAGTCATTTAACACCGACCAAATTTCTTCGGTTACAAACGGCATAACAGGATGAAGTAATCGCGCGATTACATCCAGCGCGTAAACCAGTACCCGCTGAGCGACGGGACGCTGTTGCGGATTATTCAAACGGGATTTTACCATTTCTACGTAGAAAGAACAGTATTCATCCCACGCGAAACCGTAAAGCATACGAATAGCGTCTGAATAACGATAGTTTTGCAAGGCTGAAGTATATTCCTGCGCGATGGTAGACAAACGGCTTAAAAGCCATTTATCTTCTACGGTCAGCTGATCGGCGGTTACAACAGCCGGAGTATAGCCTTCCATGTTCATTTGAACAAAACGGCAGGCGTTCCATAATTTATTGCTGAAATTACGTCCCATTTCAAAACGCTCGCTAACCACCGCGCCGCGTTTGAGAGCCATGTCTTCATCGGACTTCGCCCATTGCGTTCGGAAGTATTCCTTGCATTTGGGGCATTTAACCCGAGTTCGAACTCTGTTATCACGGGTCTGTTCTACCAGAGAACCGCAATTGGGACATTCAAAATCGACCGGCAGGCGAACGTCCTGATTATCGGTGGTCAGCCACGCCATTCCGAATCGCAGCGCGTCTGCTCCGAACTTATCGCATACATCCAGCGGGTCTACGCCGTTCCCCTTGGATTTGGACATCGTATCACCAAACTTATCCAAAATTTTGGGGTGAATGAATACGTCCCTAAACGGAACCGTACCGCAGTTTTGCAAACTGGTTAAAACCATTCTAGCCACCCAAAGGGTGATAATATCTCGACTGGTAATAAGTATATTAGTCGGATAGAAATATTTTAACTCGGGGGTAGAATCCGGCCAGCCTAAAGTCGAATGCGGCCACAAAGCCGAACTGAACCAGGTATCTAATACGTCTTGATCCTGAACAAGAGTATGACCGGGAACGGCGTCGGCGGGCAGGTCTGATTCCTGAGCACAAATCCACCACTGTTTATTTGTATCGTCATATTTCCAGATTACATCGCTTCGTCCGGCAAAAGCGGATTTTAACTCCGATTCAGGGCAGTCTTCACAGTACCAAATGGGAATTTGATGTCCCCACCAAAGCTGACGTCCGATGGGCCAATCCCGTTTTTCGCCTAGCCAGTCTAAATACCCCTTCGCGTAACGTTCGGGATGAATTTTGACCCGTCCATCGGTAACTGCGTCCATGGCAGACTGAGATAACTGCTCCATCCGGACAAACCATTGATCGGATAAATACGGTTCAATGGGCGTTTTTGAGCGGTCGGACATAGGAAGTTCTATATCGCGATCTTCAACCTTAACCAAAACATCGAGCTTTTCCAAATCCGCAACGACTTTATCGCGTGCTTGATAAATAGACAGCCCTTGGTATTCCCCGGCGTTTTCATTGAGCGTACCGTTTTTATTGAGAATATTGATCATCTCAAGTTTACAGCGTTTTCCTACTTCGTAGTCGTTTGGATCGTGCGCGGGGGTAATTTTAACCGCGCCGGTACCCAATTCAGGCTTCGCCCAAATATCGGCAACCAAGGGGATTTCGCGATTTTGCAACGGCAGGAGTACCTTTCGTCCGTCTTTCGCCATTTGAGCCAGTTTTACCAGCAGGGGCAGCAATTCAACTCGCCGGGCAGCCAAGTCAGCCAGCTTTGTTTCCCATTCTTCCTTGTCTTTTTCCGGGGCGTCTGCCAACGCTTTTTTCCATTCCGCTTCCAGTTTATCGTAGATTTTTTCAGGAAAAGGATGAACCGCGACAGCCGTATCGCCGAGCATGGTTTCAGGACGCGTTGTAGCTACCATAACAAACTCCGGCTCGCCCGGTTTGGGGTTGACAACCGGATAGCGCATGTACCAGAAATGCCCCTTGATGGATTCGGAAAAGACTTCGTCGTCGCTAACTGCGGTTTGCAGATTCGTATCCCAATTTACCAGTTTTTTTCCACGATAGATTAAATCTTTTTGGAAGAAAGTAAAAAAGGTGTATCGAACCGCTTTGGCACAGCGTTGATCCAGCGTAAATCGCTGTCTTTT
>CAYZMZ010000344.1:0-4043 GCA_964479655.1 uncultured Planctomycetaceae bacterium | reverse complement strand
CCAGTTCCAAGGCGAATTTAGCCGTCGAAGTATCTACGGGAATTGAGCGAACCAGTTTTTGGAATTGCTGGATTGTTTCGCCGTTGGCTACGGCTTTTAAGTCTGTGGTACAACCGGGCTGACAATTGAGAATAATCGATAATTCGTCCTGTTGGTTGGGATAGGACAGGGGAATATTGAACATGAATCTATCTAATTGGGCCTCGGGCAGGGGATACGTTCCGCCTTGTTCGATTGGGTTTTGTGTCGCCAAAACGAAAAACGGCTGCGGTAATTGGCGGGTTTGACCGCCGACGGTAACCTGCGATTCCTGCATCGCTTCCAGCAACGCCGCTTGAGTTTTGGGCGGAGTGCGATTGATTTCGTCGGCTAAAACCAGGTTGGCAAATAGCGGTCCCGGCTGAAATTTAAGCGTTCTGGTACGGGAAGATTTATCTTCCTGGAGAATTTCGGTACCGGTTATATCGGAAGGCATTAAATCAGGGGTAAATTGGATTCTGTTGAATGAAAGAGACAGCGTTTGCGCCAAACAGCGAACGAGTTTTGTTTTAGCCAGACCGGGAACGCCTGTCAGGAGGCAATTTCCGCCGCAGAGAAGTCCGATTAGCAGCGCGTCGATGGTTTCTTTTTGACCAACAATAGCGCGGGAAAGTTCGGATTTAATATTTTCGCAGGTTTCTTGCAGTTTTTTCAAGGCGGCTATATCGGACATAATATTTTTATGGGTAAATTTTCACTTAAGTTGTATACCGAGCTTGCAAAGGGAAACGCGTCTTTTTGAGGCGGCGTATTCCTCCGGCAGCATTTATTGGTAATACGTAATATTAATATTATTGGTTAATATATAATATAGAGTATAGCTTATTGTTTATAACAATAGGACGAAAATCACGTAAATTTTTTGGAAAAAATAAATTATACTATGATGACGTACTTTAACCTTTTGACGTCGTTTTGATTCGCCCCCAGATTCATACAATCTTTTGTTTTATCGAGTTAGACGAAATGAAACGGCTGGTTTATGAAAATATAAACCGGAAAAACTCAAGTGGAAGCAGTATAAAAGTCGCAAAAAAACAAATGATATGTTGAACTCTTGGACAAAAATAAAATAAATCTGATATTTCAGGTATAAACATTTGTCTTAATTTATCCAATACAAGACGAAATTTATCCGATGTGTTCTTGTAATGTAATTTTGTTTATGTTATCTCGGCGGTATTGTAACGGAGTTAATCCAAACTGATGCTTGAAAGCCTTGACAAAATATTCCGCTGAGGCGAAGCCTGAAATTTCCGAGATTTGTTCAACAGACAAGATAGTTTCCTCCAGCATTTGTTTTGCTTTGAGAAATCGGATACGTATAATTTCCTGTTCAGCGGTACGACCGAGGTGATGCTGAATCATCCGCTGGAGCGTTCGGGAGGATAAATCGAATTTTCGCAGTACGTCATTAACCTGAATTCCGATTGTAGCGTTATCTCGAATAAATCGGATAATTTCGGCGGCATCGGGGTCGTCGGCGGGGGTAAAATCGGTGGAACCTCGTTCGATTATTCCTCGCGGAGGAATTAGCAGCGGCACCGGAGGAATTTGTTCACGGTTCATTTTTTTATCCAGCAGCCAGGCGGCTTCCCAGCCGACTTTTAATCCGTTATGATCGACACTGGTTAAAGAAGGGGTAGTAAGTGTACAAAACAAAGCATCGTTGTCGCAGCCGCAAACGGCAATATCTTCGGGAATACGTATATTAGCGTCGTGACAGGTGTTAATAATTCGCAAGGCCATCGGGTCTGTTCCGGCAAATAATCCAACCGGTTTTTTTAAGCCGGTCAGCCAGTCTCGAAGCCGGATGGATTCTTTGGGAAAAATAGTCGTCGGGGCGGCAATCGGTGCCTGGTCGGGAGCTTCGGAAAAGTTGCTGTACGGTAATCCCATTTCTCGTGCAGCGTCGGCAAAGCACCGCGCTCGTTCTTTTATCCACCAGGAATTTCCGTACGAATAAAAAGCAACGTGTCGTAATCCCAATTCGTAAAAATGATTGACGACCTGATGACATGTATCCGATTCGTCGTTGGTAATTTCCGGCTTGGAGGTATCCGTTCCAAAAAACAATTCAACGAAAGGAACTTTCAAGTTAGCGAATTGTTGATGAATTTTTTGGTTGAAACTACGAACGATTAAACCGTCCCAATGACGAGCTTCCAACGATTCCAGATTGCCTTCGTACAGACCGCGTCCTTCAAACTGAACGGACCAGTTTCTATTCTCTTCCAGGTATCGGGCAATGCCTCGGAGAATATCGCGTCCAAAACCATGTGAAGATTCGATAAATAAGTATATATTCCGATTCTTTTTTTTCATACTTGCGACTTTCTTTTTGGAGCATGGCGAAATATATCCAAAAAAAGGCGATATTTAACCTTGAATTTAATTTTCTTTGTTGTATATTTTATATCGTGTTAAACGTTGTTGTTTAATTATAAAATAATTTGATTTTTGCAGTCGATTTTTAAGGGGGTATTGGTTGATACCTTCGACGAACCTTTGGGTAGGGCGTGTTGCACGTAAAATACGATTTATTTCCTGTCATTCCTAATTGTATTTGAGTGCTGTTTGTTGATTATCAGCCATTGTTCCCCTTTAACACACACTTCAAGCATAGTTTGACGTGTGTCTGTCCTCCTAAAAGAGGGCTTATTTTGATGCGGGCGTCGTGTTCCGGGGGGGACGCGGCGCCTAATTCATTTTATCTTTGATTTTATTTGTCTGCTTTGAATTATCGGTAGTTCTCTATAGTATAATCTTATTGTTTTCAAGTCGGAATCAAAAAATAATCAAAAAATATTTTTGATAAAAAAACAAAAATTCTCTATGTTACCTATCTTTTATTTTTACCTATATGTTGAATCCTTTGTACTTCAACATACTAATATTAGTATAAGACGCCCTCCTTTACCGATTTTAAACTTTTTTAAGTCGTATTTGTTCTCCGAAAAGTTCCAAAAAAATCTAATGTTTTTCCAAAAAAATTTTGCAATAGCTAAAATTCGTCTTGACCAAAAGGCTTCTTTTGGGTATGTTACATCTATTGATAGCACGGAAGCGGTCAATGAGAATTAAATTAGAGGCAATTAAAGGGCGTGAACGCGAAAACGTCATAAAGAATAAAACTTATTTTGGTCAATCCTTTTTTCCAATATATGTTATTTTAGCCTCAGTTGCGGGTTTGCATTTGTTACATGGATGGTCCCCCCCCGGGGAACGTTTGCAAACTTTGAGGCGTCGTCTGGCAAGGAAGTCAGAACGATGCCTTTTTTTATGGAGTGACGGCTCTTATCTTGACTTCTCATTCGTCTGATTGTACTGGAAAACGGTTTATACTATCGTTTATATACTATCGTTTATTGGAGTGATTTTTCCCCACAACGCTGTTTGGGGATTCGGTCGTAAAGAAAAAATTTCTGATTTATAGTGAAATAATTCGGAAAATTTTTCGGAAAATAGACTATAATTAAATTGAGGATCGAAATTAAACGAGGATAGAAACACGTTTTTGCTATGGCTGATTGATTTTTTCCGTCGACGATGTTTTGGTTTACGCCTAAAAGAAGGGCTAATTCCCTCTTTTATCGATTTAGGCGAAATATACTATGCCTAGTTGAATTTTCCTCTTGACGTTGTTTTGATTTCGCTCAATAAGTTTGGCTAAATCCTTGTTTTGCCGATTACGGCGAAATGAAACGACTGGTTTATGAAAATATAAACCGGAAAAAGTCAAGTGGAAGCAGTACAGTCTAAATTATTTCATCTTAAAGGAGAAAAAACAATGAAGAGAATTTTAGGTTTAACCCTTGGATTTGCAGCCCTGAGTTTAGTCGGTTGCCCGCCCCCCGTACAGCCGACAAGCTGCTCAACCGCTACCGATGCAACAGGACATTCATGCCCCAGCGCGACCATCGTGGAAGAGGTTAAAGAGGAAGTTCAGCCGGTTGTAGAAGCCGTCGAACAGAAAGCTGAAGAAGTCAAAGCCGACGTCAAAG
>CAYZMZ010000343.1:0-4062 GCA_964479655.1 uncultured Planctomycetaceae bacterium | reverse complement strand
ATTCCTTTTGATTGTCAACAGGGGGAATCACTTTTTTTTCAAAATTTCTTCTTTCAACCGAGGAAATCTATTTCAACCCCTTGTTACTAAACGACTTACGCGTTTTTCGTCAACGCAAAATTTTCTAAATTTGAACGAAAAAGCTGGATTGACATAATCTCAAGAATCCGGTATTATCTATTATATTAATATTACGTGTATACGAACCGGAGGCTCGCTGATTTCCCCAACGGAAGACCTCCCGTTAACTTCAACAGACAACATACAATACATAAACCAATGATTTTCTTTGATATGGGCAACGTATTGCTCAAATTTGACTTTAATCGAACCGCAGAGGCCATTTCAACGTTTACAAATAAAGACGGCTGGGAAATAATCCAGCGTATTTACGAGGAAGAAATGCCGATGTGGCTGGGCTTGGAAAACGGAGACGTGATTGCCGAGGATTTTTTCCAACGAATTATCAGCAAATTCGAGCTAAATATATCCTTAACTCAATTCCAAAACGCCTATAACGATATTTTTACGCTCAAGGAAGATATGCTGGAGTTGATTATTCAGCTGAAAAACAAAGGATATAAGCTGGGAATACTGTCCAATACGTGTTCATCGCACTGGGATTATGTTCAACACAAATTTCCGCAGTTGTTTTCCCAATTTGACATTTTATGCGCCAGCCACGAATTGCGGGCGTCAAAACCAGACTTGAAAATTTATCAGTTAGCCGCGCAGAAAGCGGGGGAACCGTGCTCCGAAATATTATTTACGGACGACTTGCCTCAAAACGTGGAGGGAGCGAAAAAAGCCGGTTTCGACGCCGTTGTTTTTATCAATCGCGATAAACTAATAGAAGATTTAACCGCGTGCGGCTATACGTTGTAATTAGCAGGATGTACATTTTGCCATTTTAGCATTTACCAAAAACTATTTTAAGATTTATCAATAACCATCAACATTGACCTTAAAAAGGAACTTTTATTATGAAACGAGTTTTACTATTGTTCGTTCTGTGCTTAACTTATACCGGATTGGTTTTCGGTCAAGCGCGTCCTGGTTCTCAAAGTACGATCGTCGCGCCTGCTGAATCGACCTCCGCCCCTGCAGATACGTCGGCTGACATGAATAAAGCCAACGATACGATTGCAGATTCCCAGCAAGTAATCAACGAAATTATGAAAATTTCCGCCCGGTCTATTCCTACTTCCATGCTTGCCAAAGCGCAGGGACTGGTTATCGTTCCCAGCATGGTTAAAGGCGGATTCGTAGCAGGCGGAGCATACGGACGCGGCGTTTTTCTCACCCGTCAGCCGGGACAGCCCTGGAATCCGCCGACATTTATTTCCATGGCAAACGGAAGCGTTGGATTTCAGGTTGGAGTTCAATCGACCGATGTAATTCTGGTTTTCTGTACTAAAAGAAGTGTCGATGCGTTTACCAGCGGTAAATTTACACTTGGCGTAGATGCGGCGGTTGCTGCCGGTCCGGTTGGACGTCAGGCATCGGCGGGAACCGACTTAACACTTACTGCGGAAGTTTATTCCTATTCTCGGTCGAGAGGATTGTTTTTAGGAGCTGCTATCGACGGCGGCGTTTTGAATATCGATACTCAAACCACGAATCAGTATTACGGAACGCCGGGAACTCCTATTCCCGCACCGGCCGCCACGCTGTTGCAAACAATAAATAATTATTCCGGCTTGAGCAATAATCAAACCGAATCGGCTATCGCCCCGCCGGTTACCGGAGCTGTTGCTGCCCCTAATCAGGCGGCGGAAACGTTAAAGCCGCAATTAGCCGACGCCTACAAAGCGTTGTTACCGATGTTGGATCCTCAATGGCAATCCTATTTAGCTTTACCAGCCGAAGTTTATACGCCAGCCGGGTCGCCCTTGCCTGCCGCGCAAGCGATGCAGGAAGCGTACAATCATTATCAAGCGGTTTCCTCCAACGAACAGTATAAAGCCCTGTTCACCAAAACGGAATTTCAAAAAGTTGCGCAATTATTGGATCAGTATATCCGAACCGTTAAGTAATTTTGAACATTTGAATATTTGAGCATTTGTCTATTTAGGCATTTGAATTTGTATATTTGAACAGATAAACATTTATTCTGATTCACACTGAATTTTCCCGGTTGTATTATTCAGGCAGATTTTGTCTTAATCCATAACAGGAATCAAAGGTAGAATCAGAATATCAACCTTTAACCCCGAATTAAAACTATGAGCAATCCTTCAGAAACGCCCGAAGCGTTACAGCGAATTTTGGAATCCCCCTCGTATCGGCTAGCCTATAAAGACCCGGACTTTTTATCAGCCGACGAATCCAGAGGCTATCGATTGGATTTGGAATTTGAGAAACCGGAACGAACTTTTGTCGACCTGAACATAGAATCAACAATAGTCTGTTTTGGCGCAACGCGGGTAATAGAACCCAGCGAAGCGCAACGGCGTCTGGCAATCGCCAAAGGACGCGTTAAAGACCACCCTGATAATTCGCGTCTGGAATTTCAGCTTAAACAGGCGGAAAATATTTGCAAGCTGTCCAAATACTACGATATGGCGCGGGTATTTGCCCAAATCGTATCAAAAGAGAATTTATATACTAGTCCACGTCAGTACATGATATGTACAGGAGGAGGACCGGGAATTATGGAAGCCGCCAACCGAGGCGCGGCCGACGTCGGAGCGCATTCTATAGGACTGAATATTTCTCTTCCGATGGAACAAACACCCAATCCCTATATTACCCCTGAACTATGTTTTCAATTTCATTATTTTTCCGTCCGGAAATTGCATTTTCTCATGCGGGCAAGAGGATTGGTCGTTTTCCCCGGCGGATTCGGTACTATCGACGAGCTGTTCGACGCGGTTACGCTGCGTCAAACCGGTAAAATGCAGAAAATTCCGATTATTCTGTTCGGCTGGAACGATTACTGGAAAGACGTACTAAATTTACAGCAAGTTGTTGACATGGGTCTGGCGGCTGACGTCGATTTGGATATTATTGAAACCGCCGAAACACCCGAAGAAGCCTGGTATAAAATCAAACGCTATCACGGAGAAGCGTAAAAAAACGCAACGAGAAATACGGTACGTTGCGTATTAGATTACTCGAAGTCGAAAGTTGGAGTTTTCGGCGTTGAAAGCTGCGATTACTGGCATTGAAAGCTGCGATTACTCGACGTTGCGTATTGATTCGCGGTATATTCGCCGTCCGCCAATCGGAAGTCAAATACAATTTGTCCGTTGCGTTGTCATAAGATTACGGCTTTCTCTCCGGAAGTCAGAAACAGCGGCAAAGGACAAACCTCAAGGTCGTCGGAAAATCTCTTTGAATAGATGATTTTCCGACGATTCTTCCAGATATTCATCTAAAAACACAAAACAGATGTTCTCTGTATTATTACGTTCAGATATTCATAAGTCTACTGATTTACAGTTGGTAATTCGCCTGACCAGTCCAATTCAACACGGGACAAATACCAGGATTTGCCGTTGTCGTTACAGCCCTGAAAAAACAGCCAGGTTTTTCCGGTTGATTCGTCCTGAAATACTCCCGGATGCCCCGATTCGCTTTGATTCCATTGTCCTTGCGGGCCGTTGGGAATAAAGGGCTTATCCCAAACCCGGGTCCAGTTGATTCCATCTGTACTTTTCGCCAGTCCAATTTGCTGCGGAGAACAATTGTAACCGCCGGCATAAAACATATACAATGTATCACCTTTTACAATAGTCGTAGCCGCTTCAATACAGGCTCTAAAATTGAATGGTCGATACAAGTCCACTTATCGGGCGATAAGTTGTTTATATCCTCTGCGATTGCCATGCACTGCTTCTGAATTTTGCCATTCGGATCGCGAGTAGCCGCAAAAAGAAGGCATTTTCCCTTGAATTGGATAAAGTCGGCGTCAATCGCTCGCCCATTTGTCCAATTCCCTTTGGGGGCAAAAATCGGATCGTTATAAACCATCGAAAATTTAATTCCGTCTGAAGACTGCGCGTAGTAAATCGCGTCTCGGTTCCCGTTTCCATAGGATTGAAAAAACAGGTGAACTTT
>CAYZMZ010000342.1:2471-4083 GCA_964479655.1 uncultured Planctomycetaceae bacterium | reverse complement strand
TATAAATCGCTCGCGTCAGGAAAGAGCCGTCGCCAAAAATATAGCTGACCAGATTAAAATCAAACAATCCAACCAGTCCCCAATTCAATCCGCCGATAATCAATAATAAAAGACCTGTAAATTTCAGTATCGTATTGGAATTCATCGTTTTTATCTCCTAAAATAAGGTAAATGAGAAAACATACTTTGATTACTCATGATTTTTCCGCCGTAAACCAGTCGGAATTTTCCATATACTGGTTCCACTTGAGTTTTTCCCGTTTGTATATACCGCTTCCACTTGATTTTTTCCGGTTTATATTTTCATAAACCAGTCGTTTCATTTCGCCATAATCGGCAAAACAAGGATTTAGCTCAACTTATTGGGCGAAATCAAAACGACGTCAAGAGGAAAATTCAAGTAGTCATAGTATAACCGCCTCTCAGCCGTTCCATTTCGCCTTAACCGGTAAAACAGGGAGTATTCATACGCTGGCGAAATCAAAACGGCATCGATAGGAAAAATCAAGTAGTCATAGTATAATCCCGTACGGATAAACAGTCCAAGGAAAAACCCATGCAAACATTGTATAATCTTAACTGAAATTATTATACCCAGCAAAGCAAGCCGTAACAGAAAAACAGAGAACAACGGAAAACAACAACCACCTCTCCGTTGCAACGCCGTTTGGCAGAACGAACGACAAAAAATACCTATCCCCCGTTTCATCGCTTGGATATTTCCCCCTTAGTCTGTTTTTTCATCTTATACTATGACTGATTGATTTTTTCTCTTGACGTCGTTTTGATTTCGCCCGAACAGAATAAAACAACCCTTTGTTTTATTGATTGGGGAGAAATGAAACGACTGGGGTTTGTTATGCAAACCGGAAAAAGTCAAGTGGAACCAATATACGTCAATCGCCGCCCCCTAAAAATCGAAATTGTTCCCTTTATTGTGTCCCTTTTTTCGCTTTTATTGCCCCGTTGCTCTTGTAAAAAAATCCCTATCTGCTATAATATATAGAACGTTTTTAATAAAAATGTGTGATTGGCAGATGTAATATATTACTCTGTCAATATTGATTTAACCCAAATTTTATAGAGTAAAGGCAGACCGTGTCCAACGAACTCCCTCCCGAAGAAAACGATTCTGAATTTCCAGATAACAATTCTGAAAATACCCCTAACAACGGCGATTCTGGCAATTCCGTTCCAGATATTCATACCCAGGAACTGGTTCCCGGTCCTAACTCCTTGGCTAATTTTAACGACGGCACAAATTTAATTCGTCAGTCCATTGAAGACGAATTAAAACAGAGCTATCTAACCTACTCCATGTCGGTTATTATCAGCCGCGCCCTGCCCGATGTTCGCGACGGATTAAAACCATCTCAGCGGCGTATTCTGGTTGCGATGAACGACCTAAACCTGGGGCCGGCGTCCAGCCGAGTTAAATGCGCGAAAATTTCCGGTGATACCTCCGGTAACTATCATCCGCACGGCGAAGTCGTAATTTACCCGACCTTGGTTCGTATGGCTCAAGAATGGGTTATGCGCTACGTTTTGGTAGACAAACAGGGTAACTTCGGGTCAATCGCCGGTCTTCCTGCCGCAGCTATGCGATACACAG
>CAYZMZ010000342.1:0-2461 GCA_964479655.1 uncultured Planctomycetaceae bacterium | reverse complement strand
CATGTCGCGTTACGCTTCTTTAATGCTGGAAGATTTGAACTTGGGAACCGTCGATTTCGTTCCGACTTACGACGAACGCGGCTGGGAACCCACGGTTTTACCCGCTAAATTCCCCAACCTGCTGGTCAACGGGGTCAACGGTATTGCCGTCGGTATGGCAACCAGTATTCCTCCCCACAACTTGGGCGAAATCTGCGATTGCGTTGTAAAAATTATTGATGATCCCGGCGTTTCAATTGACGAATTACTGGACATTTGTCCCGGTCCAGACTTCCCCACCGGAAGTACCATCTGCGGGCGAACCGGTATCCGCCGCGGCTATCATACCGGCAGAAGTACGGTCATTATTCGTGCGACCGCCGCCATAGAAGAATTCAAAAACAACCGTTCTCGAATTGTCGTTACCGATATTCCGTATCAGCAAACGCGAGATAACGTTGAAGAAAAAATCGCGGAGATGGTTACCCAGGGCAAAATCGAGGGTATCAGCAACATCCGTAACGAATCAGACTTAAAAGAACCCGTCCGATTAATTCTCGAACTCAAACGAGATGCCGATCCCGAGGTTGTTCTCAATCAGCTGTATCAATTTACTCCGTTACAAAGTACGTTTTCACTCAACTTTGTCGCGCTGGTAGACGGCAAGCCGCGAACGCTTTCTTTCAAAGAAATTTTGGAAGAATTTTTACGGCACCGCATGACGGTAATTCGTCGTCGCACCAATTTCTTGCTCGATAAAGCCCGTACCAGAATGCATATTGTCGAGGGATTACTTCTTGCTCACGCCAATATAGACGAGGTAATTCGCGTAATTCGTACCAGTAAAACGCAGCCGGAAGCCAAGCAGCGTTTAATGACCGAAATCACCTGTCCAAGCGCGTTAATCGAGCGGGCGTTGGGGGAAGACGCCTTCAAGGCCTTTACAGATGATCACGGTGTTCAAGACAGCTTTACGCTTACCCCCATTCAGGCAGACGCAATTCTCCGCATGACGTTAGGTCAGTTGGTCAACCTGGAGCAGGAAAAATTAGTCGATGAATTTAAAGCCTTGTTAGCCGATATTCACAGCTATCTGCATATTCTTTCTGACGACGCGAATATTCTCAGTATTATTCGGGACGATACCTTGGAAATCAAGCGAAAGTACTCCGATAAACGCCGAACGGAAATTTCCGGTCAGGATTTAGGCGAAATAGACCTGGAAGATTTAATCGAAGAAGAAACGATGGTTGTATCCATTTCTTCCAACGGCTACATTAAACGAACGCCCGCCGACGAATACAAAGCGCAGCGGCGCGGCGGCAAGGGAATCAAAGGCGCAAAAACCGAAAGCGAAGACCCCATTCAGCATCTGTTTGTTGCCTCAACTCACGCCTATTTAATGTTCTTTACCAACTTCGGTAAATGCTACTGGAAAAAAGTATACGATTTACCGCAAGCCGCACGCGATGCCCGAGGCAGAGCAATTATCAATTTGCTTACCTTGGATCCCGGCGAGGTTATTGCCGACTGCCTGGCGGTTCGCGATTACGATCTACCCAATCATTATTTAACCTTTGCCACCGCAAACGGACTGGTCAAACGGACGCAGCTGTCCGCCTATAAACGTCCTTGGAAGGCGGGCTTGAAGGCGATTAAACTCCGTGAGGGCGATGTTCTGGTCGACGTTTCAGTTACCGGTCCAGACGACGAATTGGTTTTGTCTACCAGCAAAGGTATGGCGATTCGATTCCAGTCGGCTACCGTTCGCGCTTCAGGGCGAGATTCCTCCGGCGTAAAGGGTATCAAGCTAACCAAGGGCGACCTTGTTGTTGGAATGGTTATTGCTGACCCAACGGCGTCTTTGCTTACCGTGTGCGAGCACGGCTACGGAAAACGAACTCCGTTCGGTCCGGGAGCCGCGACTCTTATCGGCGACGAAGATACCGATTCGGCAGACAATTCCGTCTCCGCCGAAAACGCAGATTCCGTCGATTCGCCCGAATCTACTATCGAATCACCCGATTCCGATATTGCCGATTCCGCAGATGATTCCGCTGATTCAGATTCCGCCGCAGACGATTCCGCTGATTCTCCCAACAGCAGCAAAAGCTACCGAACTCAAGGGCGAGCAGGAAAAGGTATTCGCGATATTCGTACTACCGACCGAAACGGCAAGGTTATCGGAATCGTTCGCGTGTATCAGGGCGATGAAGTTTTAATGATGACCGCACGCGGTAAACTTCAACGAATCGGCTTGCAGGATATTCGCGAAACCGGACGTAACACGCAAGGTGTTCGTTTAATGAATTTGGACAGCAACGATACGCTCGTTGCCGTCAAACGTATTCCGCGAGATGAAGAGGGAACTGAAAAGGAATAATCCGGTTCTCCCGGTTTCCTTCAATTCCCTCTTTCCGTTTCGTATGGAATTTTAATCCTTGGCAAATATACCGGTTCCAATTAAAATTTTCCGGTATAT
>CAYZMZ010000341.1:0-4093 GCA_964479655.1 uncultured Planctomycetaceae bacterium | reverse complement strand
TGAAGCCAGTCCGTTCTGCGAACCGTATTTAACTCTGGTTTCGGGTGATTGTCCTTGGGGCGGAAGCAAAGTCAAAGATGAACACGGCGTTCCGGTTAATTTAGCGGGACTGTTTATTGTTGAAGGATATGGTCGAGACGATCCGGCTAACCTGGCAACCTTGCCGCCGTACTCTGCGTACAGTCCGTTAAGTAAGCTGGTTCATAACGCCTGTTCAGGAGAACATCATGACGTTAAAGTAACCGGTGAAGATAAAGAACGGCTTATTGCTTGGGTAGACTGTAACGGTCCGTATTTGGGAGATGAAGAAATTCGTCAAATGTACGATCCCTATTCCGCCGCGATTGAAACGATTCCGCCGGTACGTCCGCGAATTGCTACCGCGCCGGTTATCAACCGATTCGATATTCAGCAAGACGGCGATTCTTCCAAGGTTGCCGGTCCGTTAAAGCTGTTCAAAGACGAGCAGTACAAGCAGTTTAATAAACCTGTTGATGTAGAAATTCTTTCTGCTTCTTACGGAGCCAAAGACAAGTGGGTCGATGTAACCGCTCAGGTGAAAAACGCCTTCAAGGGAATTGGACTGTTTGATTTAGGCGAGTACAACAATCTGGCCGGCGATCCGATCAGACTGGTTGTAAAGACGATGAAAGTCAAAGTCAAATACAATAAGACTGGCGCAGTTAAGGAATTTGTCTATTCTGAAGACGCCCCGATTACTATTCCGCAGGAATAAACGAAGATTCCTGTAGTATAAACTACCGCCACGGCTCGAGACTCGATTTTGATGCGTACTCCGCACGGTGTATCTGGAAAAATCGAGTTTCGTGCTGTCGGCATTGATGCCCAATTGTCGCTGTTATACTGGTTCCACTTGACTTTTTCCGGTTTGTATAACAAAAATTAGTCGTTTCATTTCGCCATAATCGGCAAAATAAGGATTTAGCTCAACTTATTGGGCGAAATCAAAACGACGTCAAGAGGAAAATTCAAGTAGTCATAGTATAAAATACATCAAGCCCCTATATTTAGCATTGGACGCGTTGCGACTGATGCAGAATTGGGATATTGGGGGAATAGCACAGAATCTCCTCTCTTTCTAACTAGAATAGTGTACCGTGTCAGGCATTTTTTCCCAAGCAAATTTCTTCTATAGTCTGCGGATTGCTCCGATTTTCGTTGATAGGGGAAACTTGAATTGATAATACCGCCATTCCAATTGAAGTCCGCATCTCATTCAATCAAATACTAAAAAAGGGAAAGGCGGCGTTACGTAAATGATTGATCAAAAACAGACGTAACATCTTTTTAGGAAGAAGCTAGGCATTTAGAGAGAAGCTAGAATATGCCGCTTGAAGAACTGTTAAAAGTCGGAAAATAAAGCATATCAGTCTACTAAAGTGCAATAAATACAGAAAAACTTGTATATTTGACGAACTTTGAGAATCTTTAGGAAACAAAGAGGTATACCTACACAATAAAAATCTACACAATAAATCGATAATATTTAATTTTTTTCTGATTTACTACTTGAAAATCATTAAATACTTTGTTATAATGAGAATTATAATATATAATATATGAGCAATTCAGAAAAGAAAATATCGACGGTGTCCTTTTTGAATTTACTCCCCCCGTGGAGTATTTCTCTGATTATACACCTGTTGATATTGGTTGTCCTGGCGTTTGTTTTGCGGACGACGGTAATTCAGGTTCGCGGAGTCAATTCAGATCGTACTGCCGAGGTTGGTATAGAGCTGAAAAGCCGTGTAGACGGTAAAACTTACTATCAAAGTTCAACAGAATTTTCGGAAGATTCCGCCAGCTCACAAGCAGGTAAATCGGGCAGTACAACGCAGGCGGTTTCGTTGCAAGATATATCCTCCCCGATTACCCTGGATGCAGACCCAAGTCGCGTTTTACCCGGAGCGTTGGGAATTTCTGCCGCAGAAGTAGCAGGAACGCCCGGCGGGTTAAATGGATTCAACGGTTCTCAAGCCGGAAACGGTAACGGAGTGGGAGAGGCTTTAGACGGAGCGGGAAAAGGCGTGGCTCGGTGTTTCGGTACTTCGGGTACAGGACGTCGTTTTGTGTATGTTTTTGATCGTTCCGGCAGTATGGGAGGCGGTTCCCGCAGCGCGTTGGTCAGAGCAAAGGCTGAATTAGTTCGCAGTTTTCGCTCTTTAACCCCTTTGCAGCAATTTTTGATCGTTTTTTACAATGAAGCTCCTGTCGTTTTTCCCGCTAAAGACTTATCCATAGCAGACGAACGGGGCAAGCAAAACGCCGAAAATTTTGTTAATTCGATTGGAGCAGACGGAGGAACCGATCACCTTGCCGCTTTGAAAAAAGCGATTGCCTGTAAGCCAGACGTTATTTTTTTCCTTACCGATGCCGATGAACCTCGAATGTCCACCGGTCAGCTGGCAACCATAAAAAGGTTGGCTCGTGAAGCGGGAGGAATACAAATTAACACGATAGAATTTGGGCTTGGACCTAAAATTTCCGATGCCGTTAACTTTATCCAAAAATTGGCCTTGGATAACAGCGGGCAGTATATTTACGTAGATATTTCCACCTTCTAGGGTATTGTTTATGACTAGTTTATAACATATATCCTTAAAACATAAAATTCTGTGATAATCGCAGATTTTCAGAATAAGTAGTCGTAAAATTATGAATCAGAACGAAAAATGGTATTATGCGCGTAACAAAGAAACGATTGGTCCGATGCTGCTGTCGGATATTCGCAATTTACTTAAACGAGGTGAATTGAAAGTCGGTGATTTGGTTTACCACGAAATGCTGGGAAATTGGACGCCTGCGGGAAAAGTCGCGATTTTGCAAGACGCGTTTACCGCCGCCCCGCCTGTTGGCGGTCCTCCGCTGAGCATAAACAAGGTAACCCCGCCTTCCGTCCAGCCGCGTAATGGGGCGTCGACGGCTAAAACAACCATGCCGCCAAGTGGACATATAACCATTCGTTCGGGTAAAACAGAATCCGCTCCGGTTCAAACGCTTACTCCGGTTACCGCTACTCCGGGCGCAACAGCAACAACTCCTATAGCATCGGATCAAGAAAGCAAGTCGGAAACGGAAAAAGGAACTCCGCAAACTGCTGGAGGCGGTACTTTGTTTGACGTTTCTGAAAGTATTTCTGATCCAGACGAAATAAATGTTTCCTCAAACATGGTTCAACCAGAGCAAATACTGTATGAAAAACAGGGTTTGTTGGATTTTATTCCTCAACTGTTACGGAATCAGTTTACCGCGGCTTTCGCCAATCGTTTGGGACGTTTTTTCACCTATACCGGAATCTGGTTTCAACTTATCGGTTTGATTCTTGTATTGGTTTATACCGTCAAAGTGTCTGTTTTTAATTCTATCTCCTTGTTTGATGCAATTAGCCTAAATGGACTGTCGATTACGTTAATTTTGGCAACGTTTTATGTAAACTGCCGCCTGATGCCGTCCTTGCACCGATTAAATCGTTTGGGAGAGGGGCGATTGGTATCCAACGCGTTGCCGGATTCCTTTGCTATGTTGTGTTTAATTTTCGGAATATACTGGGTTGCTGGTACTTTTGCCGCCGGTTTGCAATCGGGTGAAGTATTGGTAACTTTGGAATCCATCGTTTTGGCGATTATCTACTTCGCTTTATTTGGATACGGGGCAATCAGTGCGGCCAATTCTTCCAGCTTAGGCATGACGGTAGACGGAACGCTTTCTACGGCTGCCGAGGCGGCTGGAGCGATTCAATATGTTAGCAAATTGGTTTTAAGACTAGCTTTGTGCGGATACGGTATTTGTATGATGTCGGGAACGATGTTACTATTGTTTAGTTTGATTACCAAGTCTGCGGATATTTTTGAACAACTCAATGCGGTTGTATTACCTTTCAAAATAATGTGTTGCAGTTTTGTTCCCTTGATCGCCTATATTATCTTTTTGGGATTTCAGTTCTTTTTAGACTTTGCCCAAAAGGTTGTTCAAAATAGTCGAAGAGGTTGATGCACCGTTATTTATACTATGCTCCGAGTGAATTTTCCTCGATACCGTTTTGATTTCGTCCTGTGAATTGTACTAACCTTTG
>CAYZMZ010000340.1:2358-4108 GCA_964479655.1 uncultured Planctomycetaceae bacterium | reverse complement strand
AGCACGCGAGCCGGACTCGCAGGCGAAAAGAATTCGGAATTTATTCTGCGCTTCGAACGCGTTCAAATGATCCTCAAAATATTGTTTGTCTTGCATAATTTACTCCGCTGATTTACCCCGCAAAAGGCGTTTCGCTATCTCTAAAATCCACTTGATACTATATTTTCCCCGGTATTCTTCCAGTGGTCGGACGGGAATTTTGTTTTCCTTTGCGTATTTTTTCGCAACCGGATTATTCGTGCAAAAGGTCAAGTCCGTACAACCACAGAACGCATAGTTTCCAATTTCCGTTACGCTGTCGGGAATCGTTACGGCAGTCAAGCCCGTGCAATCCTTGAACGCCCCTATTCCAATCTCCGTCACGCTGTTGGGAATCGTCGCAGAGGTCAAGCCTGTACAACCATAGAACGCACAGTATTCAATCTCCGTCACGGGCAGACCTTCGATTTCGGAGGGAATAACCACCTCGCCCAGCGCGCCCGTATTTACCGTGATGACAATATGATTATCCTGAATTTTGTATTCTAGCTTTGATTTTTTATCGTACATGATTTAGCGTCTCGTTTGATTCTTGATTTCTTTCCGTTCCTCAAACAAAAGGGTCATTCGTTTTCCGAAAAATCGGTGGAGGACGGCGATTTTCTCGAAACGTACTTCGCCTCAAACTCTGTGAGGATGTTCAGAATGTCTTCCGAAAGTTTTTCACGCATAAAATCTTGAATATCTTGCGGAATATTCCGATAAAATGCATCGGCCATGGAACCGGCGATGCACGCAATTGTGTCGCTGTCGCCGCCAACCGAAACGGCCAAACGGAGGGCACTTTCGAAATCTTCCGACTCGAGAAAACTCAGCAGACTGACCGGCAGCGTCCCTTCGCAGGAAACGTCCCATTGGTAATTGGGACGAATTTCGTCGAGCGTTTCGTTGAGCCGATAGCCGAATTTCGTGGTGATGTAGTCGCGGATTTCGTCTTTCGGCTTTCCGTTTCGACCCAACCAGATCGTAGCGGCCGTCGCCTGTGCGCCTTTGATTCCGTTGGGATGATTGTGAGTACAGGCAGCAGACTCCTGTGCCATTTCGAGCGTTTCTTCGAGCGTGCCGCACGCCCAGCCGATCGGAGAAACCCGCATGGCACAGCCGTTCGACCAGGCACCGTAAGGTTCCATACTATCAGAACGTAGCCATTGCATAAAGAATCTGCCAAAAAAAGGATGATCCAAATAACGTCGTCCCCAATCTTTATACGCTTCGACAAAAGAGCGTCCGTGCAGAATTGCGTCTGCTGTCGCGGCGGTCAGAATCGAATCGTCGGTGAATCGACCGCGTTTATTAAACAAAGGAAAGTCCGTCGTTTTGATATTTCTGCTTCTTCTTTCATAAGGTGAACCGACAATATCGCCGATAATTGCTCCAAACATTTGTTAATCTCCTTGTTTTACGTTGTTTTTTGTGGTGACAATATGATTATCCTGAATTTCGTAATTCAACTTTGATTTTTCGTCGTACATGATTTTTTCTCCTTTGTTGTTCAATGGGAATATTCGTTCACGATGTTCCAAAACAGCTCGTCCATCGATTCTCCTGTTCCGAACATCGTAATCGCGTTGGGAACCGGAACGGAATTAGCCCCAAAAAAAGAGGAATGTCATCGGTTCGCCGGAATTATATCTTTCGCGGATTTGTTTCACATCGTACATTTTGTTTGTCCTTTCAAAGAAACTTGAACCTCTTCCCAATCCGACCGGGG
>CAYZMZ010000340.1:0-2348 GCA_964479655.1 uncultured Planctomycetaceae bacterium | reverse complement strand
GAAAAGGAGCTTTTCAAAATATCGGCACGTTCCCAAAAAATCCTAAAAGGAATCCGTATAAAAAAGGATTCCCCCGTTATAATATCCAAACCCGCGCGCTATTATCCAAACCCGCGCGGATAAAATTCGCCTTGAAAAATCCGCTTGAAAATGGCATGTACGCTTGTTTTAGCCTCGATAAATCCATGGATGCGTCCAGGGATTGACCAAGGCGGTGTTGGCGGCTAATACCGACCAGAACAGGGCGGCGTATAAAATCGCCATGAGCCATTTCTGTTGGGCTGCCTTTTCCAAAATCGGGATTAACCCCGCAATCCAAAGAGGAATCAACCATAACGCCCAGCGGAACACGCACGTAATTCCTCCGTAATTCCTGTCGTCTAAAGGACGCATTATATAAAAGCCGATTACCACCAAACTCATGGATAAAATAAAAAATCCCAACAACGCTTTTTGCGGTTTCTGACGCCATTGTAACAGCCAAGTTACTGCTCCGGCAAAAGAAAAAGCCCATAAAGGAGTAAGGAAGAAAATTCCATGATGTCCAAATAATACGTTGTACGCATAAATCGCTCTGGACGGCTCGCCCCGATCTATGCCGACTCTGTTATGCCAGTAACTCTGACGGACTACGCCGTCGCCGCGTTCATAAGTGTATAAATACCAGTTATTGTCTTCCTGCCGCTGGGCGTAAGGAGGAATCAGGGTGCTGTGCGCCGCGTAATTGGCGGCAAAGAATCCGATCAGCAGGATCGTCAAACCGGGGACAAATCCGATTAGCGATTTACGCCAGTCTACAATAAAGCAAACCAGCATCAAAGCCGCAAAAAAAGCCAATGCGGGTAACTCGCACGCGACGGCAAAAGACGAAAATAGCCCCGCTAGAAAATAAATCGGCCAGCGGCATTCGGACGGATTCAAAACAATCCGTACTATCGCATACAAGGCAATCGAAACGGCGGCGGTACCGGGTAAATGATTTTGTAATGTTATTGCAAAAGTCGATAAATAAGTACCAAAACAAATTGTCATCAACGTGAAAATTCGCGTGAAATTGTCGGTTGTCAATTGCTCTACGGTTAGAATCGTCATTATAAACAGAATCAGCAAGCAAGGAATATGGCTTAAAAAGACAACCGTTCTGACGCATTCAAACGGATGGGTTACGCAAGTCATACCGGTAGTTTTAATTACCAGCCAATAAATTCCCGCTTGAATGGTCGGCAGCAACGGGGGCTTTGAACTGTATAAATGTCCATTATGCTTAACCATGTCTATTGTATCCCAGCCGGGCTGCTGAATTACCTTGTCGATGGCATAGACCGAGCCTTCAACGCGCATTTGAGGCTCTGCCAGAACACGGATGATTGCCCATCGGGAGCGGTCGTTGGCTGAAAGAGTTGGACGCCGTGTTTGAAGAACGCCCGAAACCTGTTGAAGGTATCGCTTGCTCTTTTCTGAAATAGCTTTACGCGACCGTCCTTCCGATTTCCATTGCTTTTGTTTGGCTTGAAGTGCCTGATTGATACGATAGGTTTGCAGATTAATTGAAGCAACGTCCTCTACAACCGCAATTCGACCACAGACCATAGCCAGACTTATAATAATCAGTAAACAATAGAGGTTTTTTAACGAGATAGCCATAGTATAAAATTGTGTATTGTGAATCAGTTGACAGCAGCTCAAACGGCGGGTTATATACAGAACAGAACCGCGTAAATGTACAGTTCTGTTCAATGTCAATCCGGGGTATTTGGACAGTAGCTCTCCGTACCCCGGTACGTTTAACGCGTAGTACGCATTTATACGTTACGCTTCTTTGAAGTGTTCGTTTAACAGTTCAATGGCTTTGCCCATAATAGAGGCAACGTGCCTTTTGCAGCGTTCGCCGACAATTTTTTTGAAATCGTCTGAGGCGACCGCTTTCCATGCGCCGCCCATTTCCTTGCAGTCAACTCCGTGAGCTACCGCAGTCGGGAATTTATCGCCGAACTCGTCTTTTTCCGGATGGAAAACAGGCAGAGCGGTTTCAGCAGACCATTCGCCCAGCTTTTTAATTAAAGCAGACAGCTCGGCGTTGTTATCGATAAACAAAGCCATGAAAATTGCCGCGCCGCTAATTCCGCCGCACAACGATTTTAATCCGCCGCACCCGCCTCGTCCCGCTTGCATTCCGATAAACGGAAAGGCCTTGGCAACCGCCGCCTGCGCGGGATCGGTGCTGACAATCGCTTCGCTATAGACGGTAATAGCTCCTTTGAGCGTTCCGTACATGCATCCCTTGGTTCCGAAAGAATCGTAAACGCGCTGCGATACCTTTTTCGGACAAAGTTTTGTATACTTCCAAA
>CAYZMZ010000339.1:3676-4109 GCA_964479655.1 uncultured Planctomycetaceae bacterium | reverse complement strand
TTTTTACTGCAGACGCCTTGCTGGTATTAAACGTCTTCTTTTCCCCGCGATAGCAAATGCCGATAACTCGGGCGTTATCCTTTTGCTGATCAATTTCCCATTTAACCGGCTGTCCGTCGAAGGTACAATCGGCTGCCGGGTGAATAATCGCGCGAACGGTGCCCGCCGATAATTCAAAACAATTTTCTCCTAACTGCTTAACTGAACTGTTGTATCCTGTTAGCTGATAGACTACTTCCAGCGATTCGGTCTGAAAATTTCCGTCTTTGGGACGGTCTAAAGACGGATTCATGGAGCCTCTGTTGAGTAAAAGATTGAAAGCGGAAATCGTTTTGCGTCCGTTTTGATAAGTTCGTCCGGCAGCACTGGAAAAATCGAAATCGTTATGAAAAAATCGCTGCGTTAAAACAACCGGCTCGGCGGTATCGGAATT
>CAYZMZ010000339.1:0-3666 GCA_964479655.1 uncultured Planctomycetaceae bacterium | reverse complement strand
TTTCCGCATTCCAATAAGCAATCAAACCGCGCGCTTGTTCGGTAAACGTATAATAAGACGCGGAACCGAGGCATAAATCCTGCTCCAAAAGCGTTGTACCGGTTTCGTGCCAGTACGGGCGGCTGTTGTTATAATTTTCGTGAAGAATAATCGGCTGAGTAATCGTTCGCGTAAAATATCCTTTCAATTCCTCGGGACAGGGAAGACGTTTGATTCTTTGACGGGTATCCAACTGTTTAGATGAATATTCCAATCCAACGCGAGAGAAAATCTGCGCGCGCGTATTGGGACGAAGTATATCCGAATAGGCGCGTGAATGAGGGCCTGACCATTGACCGGTAGCCGGATGAAAATGAAAGGCAAGCATCTTCCAGACTTCAAAACGCATTTGCTGAGCCATTTGCCGAATCGGTTCGTCTTTAACGTACTGTAAAATTCGTTCCAATTCCTCAAGGATAATCAATGTATACGTGGGAGAATTATACTCGGTAAAGCCGCCGATTTCGTGAAAATAATCGACATTGCGCTTCATTCTCATCCGGGCGTAATCGGTAATTTCGGGTTTATTGAGCAGTTCCCCGGCAGCGGCGGTAACCGCAGCTCCCATATACGCGATATTTGTATAGTCAGGCCTAACATCGCGCTTGATAATACAGCGACAGCAATTGTCTAACGCGGCGCGAGTTTGGTCTAACCGCGGCTGCGGAATACGGTCGGAATAATCGGCTAAAATCGAAACCAGGGTTGCGCCGATAAAATCCGCCCAGTTGTAATCGATGCCCGGCATTTTATTAATCGGTTCCTCGATATACCAAGGCCAAAGACCAAACGTCTTATTTTCGGGGTTGGTATCCTGATAAGCGAGCAGATTTTTCAATACGCGGCAGCCCTCCTTTTGGGAATCGGCGGAATCTTCAGCCAAAAGGTCTAACGCGCGCAACATAGCAGCCCGCGTCGAACGGATCGGCGTTCCGGTTTCAAAATTACTGAAATAGCCCTTGGGACGATTATGCGCTCCCCAGGGAAAACCGGTTTCGGGATCAATCTTCTCTCCGAAAACCGGCGCGATAATTAACGTTAAAATAGCAAGCAGAATCAAACGGGACAGACAGGTGATTTTCATAATAATACTGTCAGATAAAAAAATATAGTTTAGGCAGGAAAAAACAACATAGATGCTTTTATAAGCATCTTCATTGAGCAATTTATACTATGATTACGTGATTTTTCCTATCGACGCCGTTTTGATTTCGCCGTCTCCCAGAATCAAACAACCTTTTGTTTTATCCGATTAAGGCGAAATGAAACGACTGAGGTTTGCTTTGCAAACCGGAAAAAGTCAAGTGGAATCAGTATACTTGTTACTCGATAATCTATTTTACGATACGCGCTATTGATGAACGACCCAAACTCCGGAGGCGGCGTAATCCCCGCAGTTTTCTTCCAAGTCTACAATTAACTGTTCGTCTCCGCCGGGAATCGTATACAGTCCGGACTTATCGAACTGAACGTTAGTCCATTGCGTCCATTTGTCCAACGGAGCACTTATTACTATAGATTCTACGCACGACTTAATAATCCGTCCTCCGGCTTTTACGTGAAGCCGCAGCCACGGGTCGAGCGGTAAATCGGTTCCGGGCAGCTTTAATTCCATGTACTCGTCAATTTCCAAATTGGGATAATCCCGCTTTTTGCTCGGACGCAGGGGCGCGATTAACGCCTTGAATCCCGCCTGTTTGGAAACCTGCTTTAGATGTTCTACCGCAGCCGAGGCGATCCCCTGCCCTTGAAATTCCGGGGCGACAACAATCGCGGCGGCGGATAGCAGGTTAGGCTTTTTATGCAATTGGAAATCTTCGATTGATTTTTGCATGACCCAATCCCAGCCCGATTCGATGGTTTCCTGACCGTCGGGAAGCGATTGCAACGATTCCGTCCAGTTCAGCGGAACCGCATTTACGCAGGCGGCGATTTTACGATTGATTTTAAGTACAAATTGATATTCAGGAAAGTACTCAAACCATTTCGGCCAGACGGTCTGCATAATAGGGTCGTTCCAGATAAACGGCGGCCAACCGGCAGAAAAAAATCGGGTTAAGGAGCTTGTCAGTTTGCACGAAGTAAAATTCATGGTTTTGTCGATAATAAAAAATTTGTATATTTGTTATTGTACTTGAAATTAATTTTCTTTTTGATGCGAAAACGTTTGCATTCCAGCAGCTGTCGGCAGATCTTTGAGTAAATAGGGATTCAAATCCTTGATTGTAACCTGCTGATTGGGCGTAAGCCGTTCCGCTCCCTCGATAATAACAGGAGTATCGGCGGCAAGCTGTTGTTTTCCCGCTTCGGTTGCCGGACAAATGGCGATAAACCCCTTGTCTTTGGCGTGAATATAAACCGGAATTGGAAGGGCATGAAGACTGTTGTCTTGGTCTTTTTGTACAATCCAAACGGTTGTATCGCCCGGTTTTTGTAAAACGGCGTTTTTAACGACACATAGATGGTCTACTGTATCGGTAGTATTTAATATACACTGTACACTCATTCCAACTTTAAATTTACCGGTTTTATCGTCCAGTCGGACACGAACCGGAAAAGACCGGGCGGCGGTTGCTCCATAGGGAACAACGGATACGATTCGTCCTTCGACGGTTTCGTTTAGCGGACAAATGTTTACGTTGAGTGTATTTCCGATTTTAACCCGGTCGATATAATTTTCCCCGATATTAAACAAAGCGTCGATTTGTCCATCTGAAACAATTTCTACCAGCGGCGTTCCAGGAGAAACGTATCCGCCCAATTCCGCGATTTTTTTGATAATCGAACCGTTAAACGGAGCATAGATTTTTGTACGCGCGAGTTTTTCGCGAATTTCGTTTTCCGCCGCTTCAGACAGCTTGAACTGCGCAACGGATTCCTCCGCCAAAGCCCGCTGCTTTTCCAGATCGCTTTCGGTAATTACGCCTTTTTGCCGCTCGACCAAACGCTCAACCCGGTCTAATTCCGCCTTTTGCAAGGTCATGTTGACCTGATTGACTTCCTTTTGCCGGAGAGCCTGAATCAAGGCAATATCCAGCCACGTGGTATCAACATCGACAATAAGCGAGGTGGACTGTTTAACTTTATCTCCCACTTCAACGGGCATCTGACGAATTAAACCAGAAACCTCGGAGGCGACGACCACTTTTTGAATTTCTACCAATCGCCCGTCAAACCGGCTTTCGTTGGCTATCGGACGTAACTGCGCCTTATCTACTCGAACGACGGGCAATCGCCGAATTGCGGCGGACGAATCTTCCGGCTGTGAAATACTTTTTAACCGCGCTTCTAAAAATTCCCGGTTAGACAGCTTCGTATTTACCTGATTATTTATGCACCAATACGTCAGCCCCGCTCCTATGAGCAGGGTCGTAAGCGAAACCGATAATAAGGACGTAATTTTCATTTCAGGGGGGAGGGAATTGAAAGGAAGGAAAAACAAGGAATCTGTATTTATACTACCCAAAAATATCGGCGGCGTCCGTATTATCTTCTGAATTATCAGCGGGATTATCTTCTGAATTATCCGGATTGGGTTGCGAATTATCTGAATCTGCCGAATCAAAAGCATCAGAAGAATCGGCGGCGGAATCGAGAGAACTGTCGTCCGAACGGGCAGGATTATCG
>CAYZMZ010000338.1:0-4134 GCA_964479655.1 uncultured Planctomycetaceae bacterium | reverse complement strand
AGGCGAAAGGACGCGTTGTTATGATGGTCGGGGACGGCGTGAACGACGCGCCGGCGTTGGCTTCGGGTAACGTTGGTGTGGCTCTGGGCGCGGTTGCCTCCGATATCGCCTTGCAAAGCGCAGACGTAGCGTTGCTGACCAACGATTTACGGCGTTTGCCGCAGACTATTTTACTCGCTCGTAAAACCCAGATGACAATTCACGTTAATATTTTAATCGGAGCCAGTATTTCGATTCTGTTTGTTACCTTGGCGTCGATGGGTTATATTTCCCCGCTTATGGGCGCGATATTGCACAACGTCGGCGAAGTATTCGTTTTAGCCAACAGTGCCCGCCTGCTCCAGTTTGGAATAGACGAATAGAAACTTATGTTCAGGTTTCTGCGAGCGCGGACGATGTTGAGCATCGAGCTTATTGAGAAAACTAACTTCGTGTCTTCCAGTTATTTGCTTTTTTAACGGGAAGGCACGAAGACACGAAGCTACACGAAGAAGTTTTTTAAGGTTTTGATTTGGGTTTTATCTATTGTGCTTTCCAGTTATTTGCTTTTTTAACGGGAAGGCACAAATGTACACGAAGATGTTTTTAAGGTTTTAAAAGGAGAACACATAAAGGAGAATATATAATGGACTTTGATCCTTTATCAAATAAAATTATCGCCGCCGCTATTGAATTCCATCGGAATCTTGGCGGACCGGGTTTACTGGAATCCGTTTATGAAGAGGCTTTGGTTCAAGAGTTACGTCTTAACCGCATTAATGTTGTCAGACAGGCATCTTGTCCTATACGTTACAAAGGGATGTTGTTATCAACGCCATTAAGAATAGATTTGCTGGTCGAAAATGAAATAATCGTTGAATGCAAAGCAACTACGCAGAATAACCCTGTTTTTCATAGTCAATGCCTAACCTATCTTCGACTATCAGGCAAAAAGATTGGGTTGATTTTGAATTTTGGTTTGTCTCTTCTTAGAGATGGTATTGAGAGGGTTGTGAATTGAACCACCAATCTCTTCTTCGTGCTCCTTCGTGCCTTCGTGCCTTCCCGTAAAAATAGCCTTTACTCCGCCAATCTCTTTTTCGGCAACCTGCGGTAGCCGAACCGCTTTCCCGGCTCGTGGCTTCGCACACGGCTATGAACATTTAACCCTCTATTGGAGGTTGGGCTACCGTTTGCAAAAATGCGTTGACGTTGTTCAAGGCGACAAATATGTCGCCTAACAGAACGAGGAAGCTGCGGTATTCTAAATCTCCCTCTCCTTCGTGCTCCTTCGCGTCTTCCCGATATTCTAAATTGCGGACAATCGGCTGGATTTTTCTTACGGCAAAATTGCCGGAATAATTACCGTTTTTTTTACGAGTTTTTTGCCGGAACTATTGACAGGGCGCAAATTCGTGGTATAGTACAAACATAGAATTTGAGAAGCAACGACGCTTCCAGGAAACACAACATGGTGTTGGTTTTCCTGGAGGCGTCTTTTTTTATGTACTTGGAGTCGTTTACCGGCACGGAACACCCCTCCATACCATCTACCATAGAAAGGTTATTATGAGCACGCTTACCAAAGAAGAAATCCTGAAGGCAGCAAAGGAAAATGATGTCCGTTTTATTCGATTGCAGTTTACAGACCTGTTTGGAACGCTCAAAAACGTGGCGATTACCGCCCGTCAGTTGGAAAAGGCACTGAATAATCAGTGTATGTTCGACGGTTCCTCCATTGAAGGCTTTGTAAGAATTGAGGAATCGGATATGTACCTGTATCCCGATTACGATTCGTTTACTATCTTCCCTTGGCGTCCGCAGCAGAACAAGGTTGCCCGGCTGATTTGCGATGTCTATCGTCCGGATCAAACGCCTTTTGAGGGCGACCCGCGATATATTCTCAAAAAAGTATTAGCGGAAGCGGCTGAAATGGGCTATTCGTTCAACGTCGGACCGGAATGCGAGTTCTTCCTGTTCCAGACCGATGAAGACGGCAAACCTACGATTAAAACAACCGATCACGGCGGATATTTTGATTTAGGTACCAACGATTCCGGCGAAAACGTTCGTCGAGATATTTGCCTGGTACTGGAAGACATGGGCTTTGAAATCGAAGCCTCCCATCATGAAGTAGCCTACGGTCAGCATGAAATCGACTTCAAGTACGATGAAGCCTTGAAAACCGCCGATAAAATCGAAACGTTCAAGCTGGTCGTTAAGACGATGGCTAAGCATCATGGACTTCACGCCACGTTTATGCCCAAGCCGATTTTCGGAATCAACGGCAGCGGAATGCACGTTAATATGAGTTTATGCCGAGATGGTAAAAACGCCTTCTCCAATCCCAAAGATAAGGAAGGATTATCGCAAACCGCCTATCAGTTTATGGCAGGTGTGCTGGAACATATCCGCGGGATTGTAGCGATTACCAATCCGCTGGTAAATTCTTACAAGCGTTTGGTTCCGGGTTACGAAGCGCCGGTTTATATTGCCTGGTCTGCTAAAAACCGCAGTCCGCTGATTCGTATTCCCGGCGCGCGCGGAGCGGGAACGAGAATTGAATTGCGCTGCCCAGACCCGTCCTGCAATCCGTATCTTGCTTTAGCTGTTATTTTACGAGCGGGCTTGGACGGAATCAAGCGGGAATTAAAGCCCTGCGAGCCGGTTAATCAAAATATTTTCCACATGACAGACGCTCAACGGAAGGCAGCGGGAATCGGCAGCTTGCCCGGCGGACTCAAGCGAGCTATCGAAGCCATGCAGGAAGACGGATTGGTTCGCGATACGCTTGGTGAACATATTTACGGAAAGTACGTAGAAGCCAAAAATAACGAATGGGATTCGTACCGGATTCAAGTTCATCAATGGGAATTAGATCGATATTTGGCTCGATATTAAAATCGGAATTAAACCTGATATTAAATCATGGGAAGCAACAGTATATTTATTTCAGCAGTACACCCGCGGCTTGTGGAGCAGCTTACAACGGTACTCCAACAGCAGGGTTATGAAATCATCGGCGAATCGTCGGGAGGGAACGAAACGATTCGTCGATGCCGTCAATCGCCGCCTGATATTCTGATTATCACCCAGCGATTACAGGAGATGTCTGGCTTGGCGGTTGCGGAAATTCTGCAGGAAATAACTCAATGTGTTGTGTTGTTAGATGCGGACTGCGTTGGTCGAAGTACTCGTTCAGACGGCTTGATTTATCTGTCCATGCCGCTTGCCCCTGGTATTTTGATCAATACAGTAAACGTATTATCTCAAACTGCCTATCGATTTCATAGTTTAACCAGTCGGATTTCTTCTTTGGAATCCAATATTAAACAGCAGCGTACGATTACCCGAGCGAAAGATATAATTCGTCAGACGTATGATATGACCGAGGACGAAGCGCATGCTTTTTTACGGAAAGTAGCTATGAACCGTCGTACCAAACTGGTGGAAGCGGCGGAGTTGATTATTTCAGAAATGGAGTAATTGTACGATTTCGCTATGTCTTGTGGAACTTGTAAGTCTTATAGGTTCCATAAGACTTATATTCTATTTGATGTTCTTTTATGCCGACAAGATGCTTGCGCTTCCAGGAAATCAGGTGGCAAAATCAAAATTTAATCGGTATAATTGACCTTTTCATAATTTGATGTATAATATATCTGTAGATGAGTAATTTTGATTTTATATCCGATTCCACTTAACGTTTTCCGGTTTGGGTAACAAATCGCTGTTTCATGTCGCCCTCATCAAAAAAAAGGATGGTTTGATTCTGGCCGGGCGAACTCAAAACGACGTTAAGAGGAAAAATCACGTAGTCATAATATAACCCCCTATAAACTAACATGAATATTCGATATATAAACAGCCGCGATGGTAACGCCGCCCAATTTATGATTCAACTTCGCAAAACGCTTTCTCCTCGCGGGGATATTGTATCGGAAGCCGGACGACAGCGAACGATAGAAATATTCGGCGAAGCTCTTACACCGCAGCAGGTTGTAGAAAAAATCTGCCGCGATGTAGACGCCCGCGGTCTGGACGCGGTTTTAGAGTATTCGGAACGAATCGACTGTAAAAAAATGACCCCCTCTCAACTGCGGGTATCGCAGGAAGAGTTGGAACAGGCGCATAATTCGGCGGATTCTGAATTTC
>CAYZMZ010000337.1:0-4158 GCA_964479655.1 uncultured Planctomycetaceae bacterium | reverse complement strand
TACGTAAAAACGCCGCAAATTGATCGTCTGGCAAACGAAGGCGCCCGATTTGATAACGTTTTTTGCAATTTTTCTCTCTGTTCACCCTCCAGAGCCAGTATTATTACCGGACAGTATTCTCACCGAACGGGAGTCCGAAAACTAGGGGGTAAAATTCAGCCGGAATGTCAATGGGTTTCCAATGCGCTTCAAAAGGCAGGCTATTCAACCGCTTTAATTGGAAAATGGCATCTGGGAAATACGCCTATCGGTTTCGATCATTACGAAGTAGTCAACGACCAGGGAGCGTATTTTAATCCCGTTTTTTATTCCGCAGAAGGGAAAAAACAGTATACCGGATACGCAACAGACGTATATACAGATCGTGCGTTAGAATGGCTTCAAAGTCAGAAAGATTCGGGGAAACCGTACTGCCTGATGCTGCATTATAAAGCACCGCATTATCCGTATGAATACGCTCCTCGGTACGAACATATTTATGACGGGGTAACGTTTCCCGAACCCGCCAATCTGTACGAAGACCGTACCAATTCGCCGTTGCTGAAAACGCCTACCCCGACGATAGTAAGTTTATACTATCCGCTTCATAAAAACGACCCCAAGCATCCGATGGCGAAGCCCGAATCCAATACGTATAACGCCAAAACCAAAGTCGGCTATCAGCATATACTCAAAAATTATCTTCGATGTATAAAGGGTATTGACGATAACGTCGGACGGATTTTAGACTATTTGGATAAATCCGGTTTGGCAGATAATACGGTAGTCATTTATACCGCCGATCAGGGATATTGGCTCGGACAGCATGGATTATACGACAAGCGAATTATTCTGGACGAATCAATTCGTATGCCGTTTTTAGTGCGTTGGCCGAAGGCAATTCCTGCTGGAAGCGTATGCGATAAGCTGGTTTCCAATACGGATTTTGCTCCTACTTTTTTGGAGTTGGCAGGCAGTAAAACCGCAGTTGAGGATTTACCTGCTTGTCAAGGTCGTTCGATTGTTCCTTTGTTGGAAGGCAAAAATCCATCTCAATGGCGAACGGGGCTGTTCTATTGCTATACCTCTCAGCCCAAGCATTGGGGGTTACGAACCGAACGTTATACCTTGGCCTGTTTTCCCAATACCGATAAAATCGAGTTGTACGATAATCTAAAAGACCCTGCGCAAAACGTAAACGTAGCAGACGATCCCGCTTACGCAGATACAATTGTTCAACTTAAAACTCAGCTGGAGCAAGAGATGAAAAACATTGAAATTGCTCCCGATCAGTTGCCCGGCGGAGCGCGGGAATACGCCAACGAGTTTGGCGAAGCCGCTCCGCTGTAGTTGCAGTCCGTATACCGCCCAACCCTAATTTTGGCAACGGGCGGTAGCCGAACAGGGAATCCCGTCATCGGGGTTTCGTGAACTTCGTGTTTTCGTGCCTTCCCGTAAAAATTGCCCGTTTGCCGCCGGGACGGGCGGTGTTCGGAAGGTTAGTGTTGTACTACCTCACGGGAACCTATAAAGGCGTTAAGAACGGGAACTTCAAACGAGAACTCCAGCTTGAGGGCGTCCAAATCACCGTGTTTTGAAAAATAAATAATCTACGGCTCGCTTGGCTGCTCTTGGCGGGCGTTTATTTCTAAAACGCTTTGATTAAACTGGTCTTCCAGATGCTTGCGTCCCTGTCGAATTTCGATGAAATCCCACGGCAATCGGTCTTGAACCTGATGCGGTTTATGGAGAATGGATTTTACGTCCAGCCCAACGGTAAGAAACGCCTGTTCCCAAATATCGGGACGGAACTGCTCTGTCCAGGAATCAAACTTCGCCCCGTTTTTCCAGGCTTCGATAATCGCCGCGCCTGCCCGCCGGTCTGCCCGGCACATGATTCCTTCCAAAATACTACATTCAACATCGTGCGATTTAATCGTAATTGAAGAGGGTAGACGTCGATAACGGAGGTATCGGGCTGCCTCTTTAAAATACTCCCTGGTTTGCATGGGATGCCATTGAAAAGGCGTATGCGGTTTCGGAACGAGATTGGAAACGCTAATAACGATCTTCGGCCATCGACCGGATACCTGCTTGCCCAGTTGAGCGACCGATTCCGCCAGTTCGATCATTCCGTCCAGATCGTCTTTTCGTTCACCGGGAAATCCGCACATGAAGTACATTTTTACCCGTTGGAATCCGCGTGAAAATGCGATTCGACAGCCTTCCAATAAATCGGTGTTTTTAATCGGCTTTCCGATAATAACCCGCATGTCTTCCTGTGCCGCCTCGACAGCAAGAGTTAAACCGGAATGCTTTTGCGTTCGGAGAACCTCTCCCAAGGCGGTCAGATGCTGGTTGATTCTTAACGAGGGAACCGAAACGGAGACCCCGCAAGGACGCAGATGCGCGTCTAACTGCGCTATGACGTCGTTTATATGCGGATAATCCCCCGTCGAAAGCGAAAGCAGCGTAACTTCTTCGTGCCCGGTAGCGTCTACGGCGTCTAAAACGGATTTAATCACGTTTTCCGGCTGACGAAACCGTAACGGTCGTTTAATGGGGCATGACTGACAGAATCGGCAACGCCAGGGACAGCCGCGCATCACCTCGACAGCAACCCGGTCTTGTACTGCTTCAACCCAGGGGATAACCGGCTTGGCAGGAGAAGGGAATTTATCCAAATCTTCTACGACAGCCGGGCGAATGGTTGCGGGTACATCTGAATACAGAGGAACGGGGCAGAAGTTTTCGTCCAGTTTATAGCAGCTAGAAACATAAAGCCAGGTAAAGGCGGCGGACAATTGATGAAGCGCCTCCTGTCGCGCTACGCCGGATTGTCGTAATTGCCGCCATTTATCGCAAACCAACGGCAGCGATTCTTCCCCGTCCCCGATAATAAAGGCGTCGAAAATATCGCCTAACGGCTCTGGATTCCAAACGCACGGACCGCCGGCGATAACCAACGGGTCTGATTGCTCTCGCTGACTGGAAAGAATCGAAATATGAGACAGTTTTAGCATGGACAGAACATTTGTATAGCAAAGCTCATGCTGAAGGGTAAATCCCAGAACGTCAAATTCGTTCAGCGGCGTTTTGGTTTCCAATGAAAACCATGGAATATTATAGGCTTGGATTAACTGCTCCATGTCTGACAACGGCGCAAAGGAACGCTCGCAGCACCAGCCGTCCTGACGATTCATTATATCGTAAAGTACCTGAACGGCATGACAACTCATTCCGATGGAGTAGGAATCGGGAAAGATCATACAGAACTTGCCGCCGGTATGATTCGGCTTGATAATCGCGTTGGTTTCCCCGCCGAGATACTGTCCGGGAGCTTGAACGTAAGGAAATACTTTTTCACGCAAAAATGCGGATAAATCCATGATAATTATTGGGGTGAGGTGGAATTTTATACTACAACGACGTGAATTTTCCCCGCAACGCCGTTTTGATTCCGCTCTTTAGGAAGAACGAACGCCTCGTTTTACCGTTTAAGGCGAAATGAAACGGCTGGTTTTTAATATTATAAGCCGGGAAATTTCACGTGATTCCAGTATACTAATCTAATAATAGGTCTGATTATACTCGATTAT
Source organism: uncultured Planctomycetaceae bacterium (assembly GCA_964479655.1). GTDB lineage: Bacteria > Planctomycetota > Planctomycetia > Pirellulales > Thermoguttaceae > RUG11551. Next base: position 580 of record CAYZMZ010000337.1, on the reverse strand, counting down.
AAATATATTCCAACGGGGGCAACGGAGATTAGGGAAAACAGAACTCCGCTTTTCCGTTCGATTATTCCACGCACGTTTTTTTGCTATCCGATAAAAGGCACGCTTGCGGCTATCGATTTGAAATCAGAGAGTATATTTTGCGCGGAATACTCCGCTCGGGCGGCTCCAATTGACGCACACGCACTGTTCCATAAATCCTCATGTCGTCGTAAATTATGCAAATAGGTGTTGATTAATCCTGAATCAACTCGCCGCTGAGCGTACAAATTCGATTCGGAATCAATCAAACGCATATCCCCGGAAAAATCGGGATGAATATCCTGATTGTCGAGTACTTCTACGCATGCCGTCCACGGACCGTTTTCGCCAAAACGCCGGATAATCGCCAGCGGGTCTTCCGTCCAGAGAAAATCCGAAATAATAATTTTTAACGTGTGATTCCCCCATTCAGGCGGCGATTCCAACAACGCCTTTCCTATCGAGGCGGTAGAGTCAAAAGTAAGATTGCCGCCAGCGGAAAGAAGAACTTGTTTATAATCGGTTTTGACAAATTGCGGCAGAGAATTTACGGTGTCTAAAG
>CAYZMZ010000336.1:0-4182 GCA_964479655.1 uncultured Planctomycetaceae bacterium | reverse complement strand
GTATTTGATTCCGGCTGCCGGATTGCCCTTATTCATTCGGATTGCTCCGTGCTTAACTTCAAGCGGTCCCGACTCCGAAAAATCATACAATGTAACTTTCGACCAGTTATTTAACGAGCCGTCAAATAAAACCTGTTCGCCAGAATCTTGGGAAGAGGCGTTGTCTTTCTGTTTACTATCTGCCTGATAAACGCGAACGTAATCAATTTCAAAACGAGTGGGGAAAATAGAATCGTCGATACCTTTCTGACCGCCCCATTGACCGCCGATTGCCGTGTTGAGAATCAAATAAAAAGGCTTATCAAAAGGCCACGCCTCAGGCGAAAAGTCGCTTCGTTTTGCAGTCATATACATTTTATCATCTACAAAGAAGGTCATTTTATCTTCAGTCCATTCTACGGCGTAAACCGCCATTTTATCTTCAACACCGGGCAGTCGAATATGACTGCCTTTACTTTGGTGCCCTTTTGTATTTGCCGCATGAACGGTGGCGTGAACTTGAGTAGGATTAAAACCCACGTATTCCATAATATCGATTTCACCGCATTTGGGCCATCCGATTTGAGAAATGTTATCTCCGAGCATCCAGATTGCGGGCCAGGTTCCGCGTCCTTTAGGCAGTTTAGCCGCAACTTCAATTCGTCCGTAAGTCCAGCTATGCAAGCCTTGGGTTGTTACGCTAGCTGAAGTATAAGACGCAGATTTGCCTTTTTCTTTGTAGTTTTCCTTAATACTTTCAATAATCAGTTTTCCGTCTTTTTGATAGACGTTTTTTTCTCTTTTGACTGTATAAAACTGCTTTTCGCCGTTGCGGACGAATCCGTGTTCGTACGTCCAGTCAGCGGGATTGGGTAATCCCGTTCCGTTAAATTCGTCATGCCAAACCAATTTCAGTTTTTGACCGTCGGCTGTAGTAACGGTTTCAGGAACCGCCTGCTGACCGTATGAAATTTGCGAAGCGATAAGAATTGCAATAAAAACGATGCTCTTGTACATAATTTTTCCTTTTTTTTAATGTGGGGTAAATTGGAAGGTGGGAGAAAGCTGAACAGAATTTCCTGCCTGAATTTTTATTCCTAAACTGTCGGAGTTGTTATCTGTCGGTTTGGAATCGGGCTTTGCCTTAATAACATCTGTTATAATGACTTCATCCGGTGTATTTTCAGTAAAAGGCGTTCCATTAAAGTTGAGTTTAATGACCGGACCGGTTCCTGTTGTAATTGTAACCTCATTTTTTTGCGGATTTCCAATCAGAGACATAAATCCGATGGAATTTTTCCCTTTGTATGAAAATTTGCGTCCTGTTTCTTTATCGATAAAGAACAATTCTGAGGAAATACGACCGGCGGGGGCGCGGCGATTACAGCCAATCAGTAAAAACGGCAGACCTTTTGGAATATCTGTATACATGTACTGATCGTCGATTACAAGCGGATTCTTCCACAGCATTTTTCCGTTGCGGTCATATTTGTAAATTTTACCATGCGGAATAAAGGTATTGTCCAACGGCATAATTTGCGAAGCCGCCTGGTTGGGAATCGTAACGTGTCCAAATTCGGAAATAACGACTAGATAAAAATCTCCGTTTTCTCCTGAAATTAATTGAATGTTGTCGAAAGCCAATTTAGCCATTTCAGGGTCAAAATCGTCTGGAATAAGATTTTCCGTTTTAACGCTTTTGGCTTCCCTGCGTATTCGTTCGATGCGTTTTTTAGGGTCTTTCTTTTCTTCTTCCTCCAACTTGGCATGTTCTTTCTTTTCCTGCTCCAGTTTTTTCTGAAGTTCTTTAATTCGGTCTACAATTGCCTGTCGTTCTTCAACCGAATAGGCTTCTATGGTAGTATCCAAAATGATTTTTCCGGTTATCGTATCTGTAACCGCAATATTACCGTTGGTAGAGTAAGTTAGCAGCAAATTAGATTCGTGATTATATCTTTCGTTTGAATCTATACAAACATCCGAATACAAACTCGTATCCCTTTTAATCTCATTTTTCCATAAAACCTTTTGTTGTTCGACAGAAAACAAGCCCCATTGATCAGTTCGAATATCTTCATTTTTTTCATCTGCAAATTGGCTAAGGCTAAAAATAATTCCTTGCGGCGTTGAATCACAGATATTTCCCGGTATGTATATTTCCCCCTGTAATTCTCCGGTTAGCATCGAAAATTTCATGGCGGGTTGACTGCGTTCCAATCCGGTTTTTTCTTCGATGGCTTTTTCGTCCAGTTTATTTTTATCATCTGGTCTATATAAAGATTCATTGGACGTTACATAAAAACTGCCGTTGTCCGCATAAACCAGGTTCATATTTTCGGATAACTCACGTTTCCAGCGCATTCTGCCGGTGGCAATATCAATTCCGGCATAAACTTTTTCTTTTAACTGACACAGGAGAATATTTCCGTATATATTACAGGAGGGATCGATAATCATATTATCCATTTCTTGAGAATATACCTGAGCAATAAGCTCGTAGGGATTTTCAGTATCGACGTCGTCCGATTTAAAGTAGTTTTGCATCCAGGACAGGGCTGGTTTATGAGGCAGGAAACTCACAGCGGACAATTCTCCATCGCGTCCTGAATAGATAAACAAATGTTCTGCTGACCACCATGGACAGTCGCTGTCTGAACTGAGCGAACGAATCTGCAAACGTCCCTTTTGGATATTAGCCTCTCGGGCAACGGTCGTTTTAACTTGTCCAAATTTATCCAGGAAATACATCAGTTGCGGAGATTGGTTGTTGTATCTGACGGTTGTATCTGAAAGAAATGTATAGTCTTTTCCGAAATATTTTTTTCGTCCGATAGCATAAGCAACGTTATTTATTCCGGGCTGGGAAACTTCTGTAGTTGTAAACTGACTCATTTTCCACGTTTTTTCGCCGTTAAATGCGGTTACAACAGGACTATCTTGCGGAAGCGTTTTGATATATTCAGCCGCAGTTTTGCCGTCCAGACAAGCAATCGAGGGATACGTTTTATCTATTATACGATAAATTAATCCTGCATGTTCCGGTCGAATTTTTTGAATCAAAGCCGCTTGTTTGACCCACCAACCGGCTTTTTCCTGATCGGTAGCCGAGGGCAGATTCCGCAACAATCGAAGAATCAATTCTGCCTGAATAACCCGATTGGTTGAACTGTAATTATCGTATAATTTTTCGTATATCGTTTTAATTATAGGCAGAAAATAAAAGTAGTCCGTTTGACGTTGAAGCCATTCGGCAGAAGGATTTTCCGGGATGGTTTCCAAATGCTTTGCCGCCCATTGTTCAATTTGACTCTTTTCCTGGTCGCTGCTTTGGGCATAAAGTTGATTAAGCGTGTTTCCAATCCAAATATCGCGATTAATTACGGCGTCATCTTCCGTATTGATGTATATATTTTGCTTGGGATTGGAAGTCGTATTATCCATTAAATTTTGGAGCGACTTTAAGCTGTCGGCGATTTTACCGACTTTTTGCAAACCTTCGATTTGCAATTGAGCCAGCATAACTTCGCCCTGCGGGTCGGTAATTAACGGACGCAGCGACTCCAATTGAGATTCATATTTAGCAAAATCGTGTTTGAGCGCATTGAACAAAACCGCTTTTAATATCGGCTGACAGGTTCTCGGGGCAATAACAGCGGCACGGCGAAAATAATCAATTGCCTGATCGAGGTTATTCTCGTCCCAGGCTAAATAACCGGCGGCAAGCAAATTACGAATATTCTTCGGATTCTGTTTAATTTGTTCCGTAATATTCTTTTCGACGAAATCTTTAATATCGTAGCAATCCAGCTGCATTGCAGTTTGAGAGTATACTTGATCTCCCATCAGATACAAGTTGCCAAACGAGCGGTCGTCCCGGCTTTTAACCGTTTTTACAATCGACATAGAAGGAATATCGAATTGAATAATTGTATTATTGGTTAGCGGAATAAAGTAAGAATCGCCCGATGCAAAACCAAAACCCGCCGGATGAGCGTTGCCGGGAAATTTAATGGTTTTTATAGACTCTTTAGCCTCAATTTCCTTTTGTTCAGGTGTTAATTCTTTCAACGGTATTTTATCATAAAGCCCTAGTTTGATTTCCCTGACTGTTTTTTCGGGGACTTCAATCTCTGTATCTGAATCTGTTTTGGAATCAGACGAATCCGTTTTAGAATCAGTATCGGACGAATCTGTTTCGTCCTT
>CAYZMZ010000335.1:0-4184 GCA_964479655.1 uncultured Planctomycetaceae bacterium | reverse complement strand
ATTCGAGGGCGGCAAGTATGCCCCCCAACAAGATGAGGGGAAAAACGGTATGGAAAACCCAACCTGCGTTGGGAACGGGAGCAAGCTCCCTTTGTGAAAGCGGGAGCAAGCTCCCGCATTTCAAATGAGTGTAAAAATGAAATGTTTTATCAAGCAGCTTACGGCTACTGGAACTGTCCGATTTCTATTCTTCAACATATTCCAACGCAAATGCGGGGCAGTTTTTAACGCATACCGGAGTTCCTTGCTGCGTGCATAAATCGCATTTAGAAACCGTCTTGTTTCCTTCTCCTTTATGCACCGCGCCAAACGGGCAGACTAAAACACAGGTCATACAGCCGACGCAACGGGATTCGTCGCACCAAACGCTGCCGTCTGCACGTCGCTGCATCGCTCCTGAAATGCAGCTGGTTATACAGGGTGAATTGGTACAATGTCGGCAGCTGATAGCAATAGAATGATGCGTATCTCCCTCGACCACGATTCGCGGCGTCGGCTTGGTTGCTTCCTGCTTAAAAGTGGTAATAAAATCCCCGGTTCTTGAATGGGCGACGGCACAGTGAACCTCACATAATTTGCAACCTAAACACCACTGTTCATGCGGATATACTTTTTTCATAATGATTTTACCTTTATATTCCTAGGCGTATTGATTTATCCTTTGGGTTATCTGAACGATTATTCTCCAGCATGCAAAATTCCGAGAATATCCAGCTCTTTCTGACTGAGTCCGATTCCGCGAAGCATCAGCCGATTACCGCGCAGGGAATCAACGGCGTTTATTCCCATTCCTCCCATAATTTCGGTGATTTCATGCGTCCATGCGTTTATGAGGTTTTCCGCTCTCTGGTGCATGACTTCGGGATTAAGCCGTCTGGTAAGTTCTTCCCGCTGAGTGGCGATACCCCAATTGCACTTACCGGTATAGCAATTTCTGCATAAATGACAGCCGAGCGAAATTAAGGCAGCGGAGGCAATATAAACGGCGTCCGCTCCCAAAGCAATGGCTTTAATAACATCGGTAGAACATCGTATACTTCCTGTAGCGATAAGGGAAACCTGATTTCTGATTCCTTCATCTCGCAGACGCTGATCAATTGACGCCAAGGCTAGTTCAACGGGAATGCCGACGTTATCCCGAACTCGTGTAGGAGCAGCCCCGGTTCCCCCCCGGAAACCGTCGATAACAATCGCATCGGCTCCCGCTCGCGCTGTACCGGAGGCGATGGCTGCTGCGTTATGTACAGCGGCTATTTTCACAAAAACAGGCTTGGTGTATCCAGTCGCCTCTTTGAGTGCGAATATAAGCTGACGCAAATCTTCGATGGAGTAAATATCGTGATGGGGAGCGGGCGAAATAGCGTCTGTTCCCTGCGGAATCCCGCGCGTTCGACTGACTTCTTCGTTCACCTTTTCTCCCGGCAGATGTCCGCCGATTCCAGGCTTGGCTCCCTGTCCGATTTTAATTTCGATAGCCGCGCAGTTCATTAAATAATCTTTATAAACGCCAAATCGTCCTGAAGCAACTTGGACAACGCAGTTTTTAGCGTAGGGAAGTAAATCCTGATGAAGTCCGCCTTCTCCGCAGTTGAAAGCCGTTCCGAGATTTTGCGCTGCAATAGCCAGCGACTTTTGTGCGTTGAGGCTGATTGATCCAAACGACATGGCTGAAAACATAATCGGTGTCTTTAATTCCAGCTGAGGAGGCAGGGGATCAACGATTTTACTGGTTGGATTGGTAATTGTACACGTATTGACCGGTGTTTTGGCATCGCAAACCAAATTGATTTTATCGGGCTTTCGTCCGAGAAACGTACGAGTTTCCATCGGTTCACGCAACGGATCGATGGACGGATTGGTAACCTGCGAGGCGTTCAGCAGCATCTTGTCCCAATAGACGGGAAACGGCTGCGGATTTCCCATTCCAGACAGAAGTACAGCACCGGTATCCGCCTGCTTGAAAATCTCCTTGATTAATTGCGGCTGCCAGTTTGCGCTTTCCCGCATTTGATTGGGGTGTTTGCGAATCGATAAGGCGTGTGTGGGGCACAAAGTTACACATCGCTGACAGTTTACGCATTTGACCTCATCAACCCGGAGGGATTTTCCATCGGGAGCGAAACTATGAACCTCGTTGGCGCACTGTCGAACGCAGACCCCGCACTGAATACAGCGGTCTTGATCGCGATCGACGAGAAATTCGGGTAATGTATAGTTAATCATGATAAATAAAAGTGTTCTAGTTGTTCAGGTTTAGCGAATACAATTTGGATTGAAATCGTTCGGTCTATACGGGTTCTACTTGGCTTTTTCCGTTTTACACAACACGCATCAGTCGTTTCAGTTCGCCTCAATCGGTAAAATAAGTTTTTTTTGATTCTGGAGGCGAAACCCAAACAACGTCAAGAAGAAAAAATCACGTAGTCATAGTATGATTATTGACCAGTATGACGATCGGTTTTCCTCCCTCGGCTGCCCAGACTTTTTCAGGGGCGGGGCATAACGCTCTGATGGCGCATTCCTCGGAGGCGACGTAAACGCGGTCTCCGGCTTCGGCGGCGATCAAAGAGCGGAGTTTAAGTCGATCGTTTAAGGCGACCATTCCTCCGTTAAAACCTAAAATGATGGAAAACGGACCGGTAACCAAGGCACCGGAATAAATCGCGCGCAAGGTTCGCATTTTTTCCGCCTGCGCCGGCTCCATTCGATCGATTTCTTCCCAAAGGGGAGCGGCGAGAATGGTTGAAGCGGTTTCTAAATCCAAGCCGTGACGCCGATTTAGTAAGTCGTATAAATAGGTGATAACCTCGGTATCGGTTTTCAGCTTGCAGGTGTATCCGAACATTTCCACGTATCGCCGGTTGGCGTCGTATGAGGATATTTCGCCATTGTGAACAATAGTTCTATCTAACAGGGCAAACGGGTGCGCGCCGCCCCACCAGCCGGGGGTATTGGTCGGAAAACGTCCGTGTGCGGTCCAAAGGTAGGCTTGATAATCATGGAGGCGGTAGAACTCCCCGATTTCTTCCGGGTATCCAACGCCTTTGAAAACGCCCATGTTTTTCCCGCAGGAAAAGACGTATGCTCCGTCGAATTTACTGTTGATTTTTAATACGCATTGGGCAACGTATTCCTCTCCCGTCAGACCGGATTCAGGTAATTTATACCGATTCGGTTTGACGAAATATCGCCAAATTCGGGGCGCGTTTTTAATGGACGGAACTTTTGTAGTTGGGATTCGTCCGCTGGATTCGCAGTAAAAATGCGCGTTGATAAATGATTCCGCGTTTTCCTTGGCGTCGTTGGAATCGTAGAAAACATGCAAGGCGTAAAAATCTTTGTAATCAGGATAAATACCGTAGGCAGCGAACCCGCCGCCTAATCCGTTGGAACGTTCGTGCATAACGGCGATTGATTCCATAATATCCTGACCGGAAAAGCGTTCGCCTTTCCGATTGATAATACCGCAAATCGCACACCCGGCGGGAATTCGTACATTTCCTTCTTTAAGCTGTTCTTTTAGCATGATAGTGTTTTTTGTAGCGACATAAAAAAACGACCCTTCCGGGAAGAATATTGTATAATACAATGTATTTCCTGAAAGCGTCGTTGCTTCATAAATTCTATAGAGTACTATAACACCAATTTTGATATTGTCAATGGAAAAGTCAAGAATGAGAAAAATAAACCGGCAATTATTCCGGCAATTTTGCCGAATGAATAAATTCTTGAATTGGCGTATTGTATTTCGAGCACCATATTATGAGTATTCTATATCATATTACGAGTATTTTACAATGAGAACGCGATTTTTCCCGCGATGAGTTGGGGGATTTCCGCTCAAAAATGATTTGATAATTCAACGGCAGTTATTGTATAATCCGTTCAAAGCGGTATTCAATATTGATTGGAATTAACGGCGACAAATAGGTTGTCCCCTAAAATGAGACGTTTCTCCTTTTTTCGAGTCTTACGGATAAATAACGGGGGGGGAGATAAATAATTTCAGGTTTATCCCTTGAATAATTCTAAAACGTCTGATATAATCGCGTTATACAGAGAATGTTTTACTATGACTACTTGATTTTTCCTATCGACGCCGTTTTGATTTCGCCCTCTGGAATCAAATAACCCCGTATTTTACCGATTGAGGCGAAATGAAACGGCTGTTTAACGGTAATATA
>CAYZMZ010000334.1:0-4195 GCA_964479655.1 uncultured Planctomycetaceae bacterium | reverse complement strand
CTAACCGTCGGCAAGATAGCGTCCAGTTAGGAAAAGATGCCGCCCGGTTAGCGGTAAGCCCAGGAAAAATCAAGTAGAAACTGAGTATAACAGGCCGCTAAAATTAATTCAGACGAATTAATTCGGCGTGTTTTTCCTCTCATACAGCAGTATATTGTTCTATCGAAGTTGGCGAATTGACTTCGATAGAACCATCCTTTTTCAATTCGCTTTAGCTATAAATATTTACAATGAAAGTCGCAACGATTAAGACAAAAAAGGGTACCATTCGTATTCAGCTTCACGACAAACAGGTTCCCAAGACAGTTAAGAATTTTGAAGACCTGGCGAAAAAAGGTTTTTACAACGGCTTAACGTTTCATCGGGTAATTCCGAACTTTATGATTCAAGGCGGAGATCCAGACGGAACTGGCTGCGGCGGACCGGGCTATCAATTTGCAGACGAATTTCATCCAGACCTCCGTCATGACGGTCCCGGCGTATTGAGCATGGCTAACGCCGGTCCGAATACAAACGGCTCACAGTTTTTTATTACACATGTTGCCTGCCCTTGGCTGGACGGAAAGCACTCTGTTTTCGGGCATGTTTTGCAAGGGCAAGACGTTGTCGACGCGATTAAACAGGGCGATGTTATGGATACGGTTACCGTTACGGAAGAATAAACGGGGATCTGATATAACAAAAATCAATTGGAATCAGGGATTTATTATGAATCGAGTTATTTTCGGTGGAATGTATGTCTTTTTAGGCATCGTATTAGGGATAGTCGTATTGTCGGCAATAAACGGCGCAACGTGCGGTCAGACCCGCGTTCCGTCTTCGTCGTCCAATACCCCGTTGCCGAGTGCTTCCCCGCGGGTAAACATGCTTCCGTCCTCGATTCCAATGGCTCTCCCCCCGCACCAAGGCGGACATAACAATTTTACCCCTGAAGAAAAAGTCAATATTCAGGTATACGAAAATACCAATAAGAGCGTTGTGAACATAAATACACGCAGCGTCCGCCGGGACTGGTATTTATCTGAAGAATCCTCGGAGGGGGAAGGAAGCGGCTGCGTTCTTTCCAAAGACGGGTTTATTCTGACCAATTTTCACGTGGTTTCCGGAGCGACAGAAATTACGGTTACTTTGTTCAACGGGAAAACCTATTCCGCGCTGATAAAAGGCGTTGATCCGTCTAACGATATTGCTGTATTGCAAATCGGAGCATCCGAATCGGAATTATTCCCCGTTGTGATGGGAAACTCCGCCGAATTGCGCGTTGGCCAGCGTATTTTTGCTATCGGAAATCCTTTTGGTTTGGAACGGACACTTACCGTTGGAATTATTTCCAGCTTGAACAGAACGTTACCCAGTCGGCTTCAAATGCGAACCATTAAACAGGTAATCCAAATTGATGCGGCTATCAATCCGGGCAATTCCGGCGGTCCTTTGATGGATTCGCGCGGATATATGGTTGGAATGAATACCGCGATTGCCAGTCGAACCGGGCAAAATACGGGGGTCGGTTTCGCCGTTCCGTCCAATACGATTTCCCGGGTTGTAGGTCAGCTGGTTAAATACGGACGAGTTATCGTTCCTAATATCGGAATTGACAAGGCGTTGCAAACGGACGCGGGTTTGTTAATCGCGCAGTTGGAAGAAAACGGTCCGGCGCAAAAAGCGGGCTTGCACGGTCCTAAAATCGTGGTTCAACAGAGACGAATCGGCAATTTAATCGGAAACGTTAAAATGCTAGACCGCTCTACCGCCGATATTATTACCTCCGTAGACGGCAATCCCGTTAAAAACGCAGACGATTTTCTCACCGTAATTGAATCCCGTAAACCGGGCGATACCGTCGTCTTGGGAATTTTACGAGAGGAAAAGCGAATCCAAGTTCCTGTCAAACTGGAACAAAGCAACGAATAGATTTCAAATTCAGCAGATAAAGTAGACATATTTCTGTCTTTTTGTCTGCAACAAAACCTTTGGACAAGTCTATCTATTTTACATAGATTACGCAGTTTTATTTCAGTTCAAGTTTGCAATCCCCAATATCGAGTTTGCGATCTAAGTTATCGAACTCCGACCGATTTATCAAAAAAGTCCGATTTTCCCCGTTCTAAATTATCTATCCTTTCTTCGCGGCTGCCTGAATTACCATAACAGAGCCAATACAGAGCAAGGGCCAGCCTAACCAGTGCGGCGGGGTTACCGGATACGGAGGGGTATTGAACGTTTTCCCCTTAAACATCGATTGAAAACTTCGCTGAATGGCCAGCTTGGTTTTGATGCTCGGCGTTCCTATTGTTTCGCCAATCGCAGACGAAATTGCGGGGGATAGGTAAAAAGTTTCGACGCAATGAAGCTCTAAACCGAATAATATCAATAAAATTCCCCAAAATTGTAAAGTTGTTGGTTTCATACCTCTTTTATCGTCCGGGAAGAGGATTATTTTTTAAATTATCTGTAAATATCCTCTTGGAACAGATTTACGGGTTATTTCGTCTTGACAGGAATCGGGATATTATCTATTATTTGTCTATATATACTGGTTCCATTTGAATTTTCCCGGTTTATACTGTCATATACCAGTCGTTTCATTTTGCCTTAATTGCTAAAATACGATTTTAGTTCTATTTATGGGGGGCGGAAGTCAAAACGGCGTCGAGGGGAAAAATCGCATGGCGATAGTATAATTGCCCTGACTGTATAGGATTGTATTAACATATAATGATTTTCAAAAGCCTGGAATTAAACGGATTCAAAAGCTTCGCCGATAAAACGCGGTTCGAGTTCTCGGACGGCGTTACAATCGTCGTGGGTCCGAACGGCTCTGGAAAGTCAAATGTAGTCGATGCAATCAAATGGGTTTTGGGCGAACAGCGGGTAAAATCTCTCCGCGGAAAAGAAATGACGGACGTTATCTTCGCCGGAGCGACGGGTAGAAAACCGCTTAACGCGGCGGAAGTTACTCTGACGTTCGATAATTCAGCCAATCAATTTCATATAGACGCGCCTGAACTCCAAATCACGCGCCGGGTAATGCGCTCTGGGGAGTCGGAATATCTAATCAATCGCCAAACAAGCCGTCTAAAAGACATCAAAGAGCTGCTTACCGGTACCGGAATCGGAACTCAGGCGTACTGTATTATTGAACAGGGAAAAGTCGATGCCCTGCTCCAGTCTAGCCCTCAAGACAGACGCGCGATTTTTGAAGAGGCGGCGGGAATCAGCCGCTCCAATATCCGAACGCAGGAGGCGCAAAAGCGGCTGGAGCACGCCGTCGGGAATTTACAGCGGCTTTCCGATATTATCGGGGAAAACGAAGGAAGGCTTCGAAGTCTGAAAATTCAGGCGGGAAAGGCGAATAAATATCGCGAATATACCCAGCGATTGCAGGCCTTGAGAACGGAGGCGGGAATCGTCGATTGGAAAAATCTGACCGCTAAAATCGATTCTCATGACGCAAACGTAGCGATTTTGAAGTCGCAAAGCGAAAATCTGCAATCGCAAATGGCGGCCATTGAAAAACAGATTGCCGAAATCGAATCCAATCTTTCCGGCTTGGATTCTCAAATGGCGAGTTTGGAAAACGACTATTCCGATACTCGTGAATTAATTGCTACCGATGAATCCAACGCGGCAAATCAATTGCGTCGTCTGGACGATATAACGCAGCAGCAAAATCGATACAGAAATCAATCGGCGCGACTGGTTTTTAGAACCGCTGAACAGCAAATTCGCCGTCGAAACGTCGAGCAGGAATATCATCAGGCGCAATCTCAACGCGAGGTTTTAGCCCGGCAACTGGCTGACTGTCAGGCGAAATTAACGCAACTGCAAAAGCAGGCGGATCAAATCGAATTGCAAAACGAGCAATGCCGAAAAGAATCGCTCGATAAAACCCGAACGGTAGCCGCCCTTACCAACGAAATTTCTTCTCTGGAACGACAGTTGGAGGCGAAAGACGAACATCGACGCAACGATCAGCAACGTTTGGAAGATATTAACGCGGAATTATCCCAAAGCGGTCAGTTGCGAGATCAGGCGATTGCTCAATCAACTGCTTTAAACGACGAAAAAGAAACCTGCGAGGAAAAAGTCCAGGAACTCCGATTGCAGCTGGACGATATTGTCGAACAGCTTCAAAGAAGACAGCAGGTACTGGAAAAGCTGCGAATGCGCCGAACTGGTTTAATGGAACGCGTCG
>CAYZMZ010000333.1:0-4222 GCA_964479655.1 uncultured Planctomycetaceae bacterium | reverse complement strand
CGTTTGCCGAACCGACAGAAAAGCAGCCTTCCACAGCAGTTAGAATAAAAACGCGCTCTTATAAATCTGGACAAGCAAATAAATCAGGACAAGCAAATAATCCCGATAACAACAACGAGAATAATCCAGATGCGGCGCAACCAGCTTCGTCAGCTCCAGCGGCTAAAGTATTACCGATGTTTACCGACGAAGCGAAAACCAATCTGCTTACCAATTCCTGGACTGAAATAGCAAACAAGCTGTTTAAATCCAGCGAACGAACTCCGGGAGTAATTGGAGCCGTCGATATTAAATGTTACAATGCGATGAGAACAAAAGACACAAAAAATTATATTCGATGGCGTAAAATACAAAAAGAATTTCGTGTAGAAAGTCAACTGATTCAAATCAGCGATAAAGGGCATCAAACGACCGGAGATTTTCAGGAAGGCGATTCAAAAACGTATAATCTTTTAGTCGGAACGGTTGGAGCGGCGGTAAAATTCCGATTCGTCCGCAATTCCAATCCCGAACAGTTTTACGAAACTCCCTGGCTGAAAATTGAACCCGTGGAAGCGAATAAGCAATATACGGTAAACTACGAATTATCAATCGGAGATTTAGACCTGCTGCAAAATCAATAGTACATAAAATTACACCTTAACAATAGTACATATTATGAAAAGTTTATTTTTTGTCGTTTTGGGAGCGATTCCTCTAGCTTTGCTGACGATTTCCGCCTTGGGCGCGATGCTGATGGTTAGACAATGGAAGCCGGATATAACTGCGGAGAATTTTTCCAAAATAATTACGATAATCAATACGACCGAAGACGCCATGCGTCCGCTGGGTGATGCGCCCGATAAGCTGGCAACGGACAGCCTGCTCAGCAGTCCGGTTCCGCAAATAATGCGGGGAATGCCCTCCGATACGCCTTTATGGGGCAATACAGCCGACTTATCCCGTACGTGGGGCGATTTATTTTTCCGTACCTCCCGATTTATGGAATCGCAACGAAAACTGGAAAGCAACAAGGTGGCTGATTTAATCAACCTTCAAGGGGATATCCGCTCATTTTTAGGAACGCTTTCCCCCGAAAGCGAGGCGGAAAACAACGTTGTTAAACAACTGTCTGCTCTCCAAAGAGATGTAGACGCTAAAATCGAACGTTTGCAAAAAGAAGAAGAAGCAGCACAGGTTTTAGCAGATGCCAGAAACGCCTTTGACGCGAAAAAATGGCAAGTCTGCGCCCGATTTTGCAAGCAGCTTCAGGACGAATACGGTACTTATACCGCGACTTCGGTCAAGGCCCAAATATCTATGATGTTAAATCGATGCGCCTTTAATTTATCGGAAGAGGGAATTGAACTGATTCTGGATTCGGATAACGTCGATAATCAAAAGAATAAACTCGCGTCTTTGCTAAATCGGGTAAAAGATCCGAATGAGTTAAATGATTCACAGCGTCGAAAATACCTGCAATGGAAACAGCAGTATGACGACCTGAACGGAACAACAGGGGAAAACAATACGAATAACGGTACCATAGAAATGGATGCACGCACCCGGACGATTCTTAAACCATATTACGATGCACCTCGTTCGTTTGCGGGTAAAGTTCAGGCGGCAGCCGATATTATAGCTCATAATAACGACCCGGCAGTTGGTACCGCCCTGCGAGGTGAAATCATGCAGTTGATCAACAAGGGGATTCCCGAAAAACAATGCCCCGAATCAACGTTTATGCGTCAGGCGAAACTCAAAGACGGTACAATTCTTAAAGGATTTTTCAAAACCGTTAAAAACGACGCCGGGGAGCCGATTGGATTTAAATACTTTGATTCGCTGGATAAAATCAACGACGATTCAGCTAACAGTATGATGTACAAACGCGAGGATTTCAGTATTACTCCCAGTCCTACTCCGATGAGAACTATCGTAGCGATGTATAATCGCGAACGATCCAAACTGATGAAAAATATAAACGATCCTCAGGCGTGGTCGAAATTTATTGCCGGCTGCAATCAGTTGGAAACCCGGCGAAAAGCGGAAAATATGAATGAAATTTCTTTCGCCGGTCCGATCAAGGCGGCCGAACTGATTTCAGATCAAAAAGTTCAAACTCAGTTGCAGACAGTTTTGAAGTAAACTAGTTGTTATCATTTATTATTTTAAATTATTATGCCATATAAACAGGAAATAAGTCGTCAAAACAAGGCGTGTTTTTTATTTTTGCTGGATCAGTCGTACTCTATGTGCGAATCGTTGGGCGGAAGTCAGAATCGTAAATGCGATGAATTATGCAACGCCATTAATTCGTGGCTGCAAAATATGACAATTCGCGCCTCGGGAGACCAGGGAATTAAAGATTGGATGGATATCGGCGTTTTCGGCTATCATACCGACCCGTATGGACGTCCTATTATAGAGCCGGCGTTGCAGGGAGCGTTGGCAGGGCGTCCGATTGTTTCTATTAAAGATATTGGGAACAATCCTGCCCGCATTGAACAGCGTGTTCAGTATATTCGGGATGAACAAACCGGTCAGATGTTCGATATTCCCAGCGACTGCCCGATTTGGGTTGATCCGCGAGCCGAGGGCGGAACGCCGATGTGCAGCATGCTCTATACCGCTCATCAAGTTCTCGGCAGCTGGATTGCGCAGCATCAGTACAGTTTTCCGCCGATAGTAGTTCATATTTCCGACGGGGAATCTCAAGACGGAGACCCGCGTCCGTACGCGCAGGCGTTAACCCGTCTGGCGACAGCCGACGGAAATGTACTTTTGTTCAATTGTCATTTAAGCGCGGCTCCCGCTCCGGGATTTATGTTTCCAGCAAACCCGTATGGAATGCCCGATATTTTAGCTCAATATTTGTTTGAGATGTCCAGTATTTTGCCGGAACCGTTTTTTAATCACGCGATTGCCGAAGGACTTCCCCTTCAGCCTGGAGCGCGGGGAATGGCGTTCAACGCCGATATGGTTTGCCTGATTCAGTTCCTCAACATGGGTACTCAAGCAGCCCCCGGATTACGATAGATTTCTGTTTTGAAGAAATATACTATGACCATTTGATTTTTTCTCTTAATGTCGTTGTGATTTCGCCCCAACAGAATAAAATAACCCTTTGTTTTATTGATGGGGACGAACCGAAACGACGGGGGTTTGTTATTTCAAACCGAAAAAGTCAAATGGAACCAGTATAGCAATACATACAAGGTGAAACAATGTTTACATTTAAGGGATTTTCGCACCCCAAAGACCCTCAAACCGGTACAATCGAAGACGCCTGGCGGGCAGACCCGCAGCGCGGTATTGTGGTTGTATCGGACGGCGCGTCCAGCTCTCTGTTTTCCGGACCGTGGGCGAACTTGCTTTGCGACGGCGTGATGGAGCAGGTTCCAGACCCGATGGATCATTTCAACTATCCTCAATGGCTGGACGCTCTGCGCAATAAATGGGGAAACAGCATAGATTACAATAGTTTGTCGTGGTTTCAGAAGCCCAAAGTAGCGTCTGGGGCTTTTGCGACTTTGGTTTGGGCACAAGTAGAGCAAACGCCGGAAATTCCCGCTGATTTAGATGACGATACGCCTCTGGATTTACCGTTTTTTCATGTTTTCGGCTATGCTATCGGCGACGCCTGTTTGATGCAATTCAGACACGGCAAACTGCTCAAATCGATTCCTGTTTCCCATTCAGCAGACTTTACTTCTTCCCCCATGCTCCTGGGCAGCGTCAACCGGGGAAAGGACAATACGTTAAAATACGAGACGATTGATTTTATCGCGCCCGCCGGAGATTGGATTGTTTTGGCAACCGACGCCATGTCTGAATGGATATTAAAGCAGTGCGAAAATAATCAGGTACCTCAATGGAATCAATTTTGGGATACAACCCCGCAGCAGTTCGGGCAGTTTATCGAATCGCTCCGCGCAAATCAGCAAATTCGTATTGACGATACGACTGCTGTCGCGTGCTGTTTAGGCGGAGATAATTATATCGACTGGAGCGATAACTCAACGCAAGAATCGGTCCAAAACTCCGCAGAGGACATTCAGCCAGATGGAACAGACGTTCATTCAGACGAATACGAGTTCCAGACAGATGGAACCGACGTTCAGCCAGAAGAAAGCGAAGTTCAAACAGATGGAACGAACGTTCAACCTGAAGAATGCGAAGTTCAAACAGATAAAACAAACGTTCAACCGGAAGAAAGCAGGGTTCAGCCAGAAGAAACAGA
>CAYZMZ010000332.1:0-4223 GCA_964479655.1 uncultured Planctomycetaceae bacterium | reverse complement strand
GTAAAATAGCATCGAATATCGCCAAACAATTCGCGCGGTGAAAAGAGACCTGAAACGATAGAACCGATTTTTCAAGTGCTCTTTTCACTTTGCTTTGACTAACATGTACAAATAATCCTTTGATTGGATTAGTCTTTAACCAGCTCTTTTACAGAGGCGGCTAATCCGGCAATCCCCTGAATTTGACTGGGGATAATTAACTTGGTTGCCTGACCGTCGGCCGCTTTGGCAAACGCTTCCAAACTTTTCAAGGTAATAACCTGTTCGGTGGGGCAGGATTCATTGAGCATTTTGATGCCGTCGGCGGTCGCTTTTTGAACCAGCAAAATTGCCTGCGCCTGACCTTCGGCTTCCCGAATCTGCTTTTCCTTTTGAGCTTCCGCACGGAGAATTTGAGATTGCTTTTCGCCTTCGGCAATCAGAATTTCGCTGTTTTTGCGTCCTTCCGCCTGAAGAATCGCCTCTCGACGTTCTCGCTCTGCCCGCATCTGCTTTTCCATCGCTTCCTGAATTTGCTTCGGCGGCTGAATATTTTTCAATTCAACCCGATTTACCTTAATACCCCAGCGATCGGTAGCACGATCCAAAATTTCCGTGATTTTCGAGTTGATCGTATCTCGCGAGGTCAGCGTTTGATCCAGCTCCATTTCGCCGATAATATTTCTCAAGGTTGTAACGGTCAGATTTTCTATGGCTGACTGCGGATACTCTACGCCGTATGTAAACAGTTTCGCATCGGTTACAACGCAGAAAACAACCGTATCGATAAGCATCGTTACGTTATCTTTGGTAATTACCGGCTGAGGCGGAAAATCAAAAACCTGTTCCTTGATAGAAACTTTTTTGGAAATCCGATCGATAAACGGTACCAAAATATGCAGTCCCGTTTCCCATGACGCCCAGTACGAACCCAATCGTTCGACTACATAAACCTTGGCTTGAGGAACAATTCTCACACATGGAATGAAAATTATCAGTAACAATAAAACCACACCCAAAATAATATAAATCGGTGTTCCCATAGAAAATCTCCTGAATAAAAGTTGTGTTATTATGTTTACCTTACAAACGTTTACGAATTTGCTATTGGCGTTACGTACAATGTAACGCCTTCAATCTTATCGATTTTTACAGTTTGCTGTACGGGTATAATTGTTCCGTTGGACGATTTCGCAGACCAGTCTTGCCCTTGAATCATAACTCGTCCGGTACCCTGAATATCGTTGATTTCAACGATGGTCTTTCCAGACTGTCCTACCAAACTATCCGTATTGGTTGGAATCGGATTACGCGTGATTTTTCCTACCATCGGTCGAGTCAACAAAAACAGAAGCAACGACAGCAGTACAAATATTGTCGTTTGAGTTAAAAAATCGTACCCTAAAAAGCCGGCAATAAAAGCCGCTATACCGCCAAAGACAAACCAAATCGAAACCAGGGCTACCGTGCTCAGTTCAACCAGAGCGGCAAGAACAACAATCGCACCCCAGAATATCAAGCTGGCATCTATGCCTAACAACTGAATATTGTCCATCTTCCTTCAACCCCTTTCCTTTTTCGTACAGACTGTAATATACGGGTTTTACTTATACTAGTTTCTCTGGAAATTTCCCGATTTATATGGAAATAAACGGGGCGTTTTGTTTCGTCCTTAACCAGCAAAACAAGCCGTAAGCTCAACTTACAGGGCGAATAAAAACAACTTTGACGGGAAAAATCGCTCAGTTATAGTAATACTCTCACACCTCTATTACTCTATTATACGATATTTTTGTTCAAAGTGCAACACAAAAAAGAAAAATTTTCAGAAAATAATTTATTTATCTATCGTCGCATCGACAGAATTTCGCTCAATCGGGTCAAAACCCGCCGAACGAATCAGCGATTCCAGTTGCTGGACGGTCATTCCAACGGGGGTGGTCGCGCCGCTATCGTGATGAATCCGCTCTTTACAAACCGTGCCGTCCATATCATCCGCTCCGCAACAGAGCGATAACTGCGCGATTTCCAGCCCCAGCGAAACCCAGTAGGCCTTTATATGCGCAATGTTATCCAAAAGCAGTCTGGAAGCGGCGATTACCCGTAATTTTTCGTAAGAATTGGGCTTGGACAGGTTTTCAAACTGCGTTCCTTTAGGATGAAATACCAGAGGAATAAAAGCCACGAATCCGCCTGTTTCCTGCTGAAGCGCACGAATTTTATTAACGTGCTCTAATCGATGCTCCGGCTTTTCGATCGTACCAAAAAGCATCGTAGCGGTGGTCCGAAGTCCGAGCTGATGCGCCGTTCGATGTACATCAAGCCAAAGCTGGGCGGGACCCTTTTTCGGACAGATAACCGCGCGGATTTCGTCGTCGAGAATTTCCGCTCCCCCGCCGGGCATACTGCTTAATCCTGATTCAATAAGTTGTTCCAAAACGTACTGAACGGCATCATGATTGTAGGTAACCCCGGTTGTAGAAACGGTTTTACAAACGGATTCCATTGACGAATTTTCCGCCGCGTCCATCGCCATGCGTGCAATTTCTATAGCGGTAAAAGCCTTTATATGCAGCTTGGGAAAGGCGTTGTGAATTACCGCGACCATTTCCCGATACTGCGCAAATCCCCAGCCGGGGCGAATGGCTGAAACTAGATGAACTTCCGTACAGCCTTGCTCGGACGCGATTCGGGCTTGTTCCAAAATTTCGTCCAGATTCATCGTATAGGCTCTTGAATCTGCCGAATCGCAGCTAAACGCGCATAGCGGACAGCGCAGCAAACACACGTTTGTCGGATTTATATGCCGATTGAGAACATAGTACGTCTTTAAACCGTGCAACTGACGGCGAATGACATCCGCCTGAAAAAGCAGGTCGTTAAAATCGTATTCGTCAGAAAAAGGATTGATTACAGACAAAATTCTTCCGGTTTAAAGTATAAAGCGATTTCGCGTGCGGCGGATTCTACGCTGTCCGAGGCGTGAACCAGATTTTGCTGACCGGATAAACCGTAATCGCCGCGAATTGTTCCGGGATTCGCTTTAATTCCGTTTGTCGCCCCAATCATGGAACGAACGACCGAAACCGCTTCCGGACCTTCTAAAACCAAGGCCGCAACCGGGGCAGAGGTAATAAAATCCAGCAGTCCGGGATAAAACGGCTTGCCTACGTGCTCGGCATAATGCTTTGCCGCCAGTTCGGGCGTAATACGGATCAATTTCATCGCGCGAACAATAAAACCCTTGCGTTCAAAGCGGGAAAGAACTTCTCCCATCAATTTGCGAGCGTAGCAGTCTGGCTTAAATAAAACCAATGTCTGTTCCATGTTGGATACCTTATAAGTTGTTATAGGATAAATTGTTATATAATTACGCATAAAAAACCCGGTAGATAAAATATCTGCCGGGCTTAATTCCAATTAAGGGGAAATCTTGCAAAATACCGTTTACTTGATTGAAGGTTTGGCCTGTTAAATCAGACAGAAACCGTAATCCGTCAAGTATAAAAACGAATTTGAAGTCCCTTTAGGCTGCAATCCGCACCAAACCGAATTAACGCTTGGAGAACTGGGTTGCACGACGGGCTTTTCGCAGACCGGGTTTCTTACGTTCAACAGCACGTCCATCTCGAGTGAGCAGGCTCTTGTCTCGAAGAATGGGTTCTGTTTCCGGGTCGTACTGCTTCAAAGCTCGAGCAATAGCCAACTTGCAGGCGTCCGCCTGACCGGTGATTCCGCCGCCGTGAACGAGGATAATTACGTCTACGGATTCTTTCTTTTCGGTCGCCACCAAGGGAGCTAAAACAGCATTGAGATGCTGCGCAACCTTGAAGAAATCGTTTAACGGACGATTATTAATGGAGATTTGTCCTTTACCAGCACGAATACGAGCGCGGGCTACGCTGGACTTTCGACGTCCAGTACCCAAGGAATCTTGCGCTCCGTTACCTTCGATAACCAATCTTTCGGCCATGATATTAAAAACCTTTCTCAATATTTATGTATTTAGTTACAGAGCGTTATTTGGCTCCCAGATTGACCAATTCCGGCGACTGCGCTTGATGCGGGTGCTCCGGTCCTACGTATACTTTCAGCTTGCTGAGCATTTTAACTCCCAATTTGTTTTTCGGAAGCATGCGGCGAACGGCTTCGGTAATAATATCTTCAGGACGGGCGGCCAAACGAGCGGCTGCCGATTCACTGCGTAAACGAGGATAACCCGTGTACCACGTGTAACGTTTGTT
>CAYZMZ010000331.1:872-4228 GCA_964479655.1 uncultured Planctomycetaceae bacterium | reverse complement strand
TAGAACCTTGGATTTCTACGTGGATTTAACCAACGAATTAGAACAGCACGACGAAAAAAACACGCAGCCGAATCCGTATCTATCCTGGCGATATAAACCAGGTCAGCGAGGAGAGCTTGCGGTATCGTACGATACAATAAAACAGTGCTTTGTTGTTCCGGTCTGGGCGGTTGCCAAAGAACTCAACAACAGCTATATATTTGAATGGATCGGCATGGATTCGGGAAACAAAGTTCTCAAACGCCGCCCGGTACACGTCATTCTTCAAACCAAAGACGAAGTTGTAATTGCCAACGACGGTTCGATTGTACCCGGAGCGACGATCGCTTTATTCGGCGCATCGCAAATTCAGGTCGCTCTGGATAGCGGAAGCGGAAAATTGCAGTCCGCCTGTCCTTGCGGAGAGCATTAAATTTATTCCGACTGCTGCGGATTTTATACTATGACTACGTGATTTTTCCTCTTGCCGTCGTTTTGATTTCGGTCGCCCAAAATCAAACAACCCTTGATTTTATTGATTGGGGAGAAATATAACGACTGCGGTTTGTTACACAAACCGGAAATAATCTGGTTAAACCAGTATATTTTGATACAGTAATAGTACATATAAATAGATGTTAATAACAACACATACATACAATCATGTTTAATAAAATAATTCATTTTTCGCTTTCCAATAAGCTGCTTATATTGGTTCTAGCCGCGTTGCTGATTGGATTCGGTGGTTATCAAACGGTGCATTTACCGATTGATGTTTTGCCGGACTTAAACCGTCCCCGAGTTACGGTTATAACTGAATGTCCCGGCTTGGCTCCTGAAGAAGTTGCCGCGCAGGTAACCCGTCAGGTAGAAATTGCTCTCAACGGAGCTACGGGAGTTTCGGCAATTCGTTCCAATACATCGGCCGGATTATCGATTACGGTTGTCGATTTCGATTGGAATGTTGAACCATATCGCGCCCGACAGGTGATTTCCGAACGGCTTTCGATTGCTGCGGAATCCCTTCCGGCAGGATTTACGCCCCGGATGACCCCGTTAAGTTCTGTTATGGGGCAGATTCTTATGCTCTGTATTTGGGACGATTCAGGTAAAACCTCTCCCATGGAATTACGTACCGTCTCTGACTGGGTAATTCGTACCCGATTGCTGGGAATAGAAGGCGTTTCGGAAGTCTTTCCGATTGGCGGACAACGAAAGCAGTATCAGGTTAGAGTTAGAACCGATGACCTGCTTCGATACGGAGTTACCTTAAACGAGGTTACCGCAGCCATAGAAGCGTCCAATAACAACGTAACAGGCGGGTATTTAACCTCTCAGGGACCGAATCAGTTTCTCGTTCGGGCAATCGGACGAATACAGCAAATAGACAATTTGAAAAATTTGGTTGTTAAGGGGAATCGGCAGCCGCCGTTGCTGTTGAATCAGGTTGCCTCAATTATTGAAGCGGGGGCGACGCCGGTCGGAGACGCCGCCGCGCACGTCAAGAAATCGGATAAATTGGAATCGTTTCCCTGCGTTGTACTGACAATCGGCAAGCAGCCGTCTAAAGATACGCGCGTTTTAACGGAAGAAATTCAAGCGGAAGTCAATAAAATCAAGGCAGCGTTAAAAGAATCCTATCCGGGTATTCAAATTGAAACCCTGTACGAACAGGAGACGTTTATTAATTTAGCGGTATCCAATTGTATAGAGGCTCTTTGGATGGGCGCGGTTTTGGTAGTTATTGTTTTAGCGATGTTTTTAATGAATTTAAGAACAACGTTTATTACCGTAATTGCGATGCCGTTGTCGATTGTTTCCACCTGTCTGATTTTCGCCTGGTTTGGATTGTCGGTCAATACGATGACTTTGGGCGGCTTGGCGGTAGCTATCGGAGAACTGGTTGACGACGCGATTGTAGACGTTGAAAATATTTTTCGTCGGTTAAAACAGTATTTTGCAACAGGAATAATTCATACCAATACGGAAGACGCCGAAAAATCAGCCAATCCGATTTTCGATGTCGTTTTTAACGCCTCGGCAGAAATTAGAAATTCAATTGTACACGGAACGATGATTGTCGTTTTGGTTTTTCTGCCCCTGTTTTGGCTGACGGGAATTGAGGGCAAATTATTCGCGCCGCTGGGTGTTGCGTACGTAGTTTCGATTCTGTCTTCGTTGGGCGTTTCGCTAACTGTAACGCCGGTATTATGCTACCTTCTTTTACCCGCCTCGGCTCGAAAGCAAGTTCGTCTGCAAGACGGCAAAGGCGAATGTCAAGACGGATTTATCTTGCGTTCTGTTCAGTATATGGCAGAACAGGCAATTCGTTTTTCGCTGGCTTTTCCGAAGTTTATTATGATTGCCGCCGCAGCCGCTGTTACCGCTGCCGGAGTCGTATTTTTTAACATGGATCGGGATTTCATGCCGCCGTTTAACGAAGGCGCGTTGCAAGTTAATATGGATTTAATGCCAGGCACGTCTCTGAAAACGACCTCGCAAATGGCGGATCGGCTGTCCAATCAACTGTTGAAAATTCCCGGCGTTAGTTCAGTGGTTCGCAAGGCGGGACGCTCTGAAATGGACGAGCACGCCGTTCCGGTAAATACCTCTGAAATGGTTTTGTCTTTAGATCCCAATTCGGGACGAAAGCTGGACGAAATTATCGACGACGTTGCTAAATTAATCGATCCGAATAATATTCCCGGTACCGTTGCGTTTTACGATCAGCCGCTCCAGCATCTGATCAATCATTTACGCAGCGGGACGCGCTCGAAAATTGCCGTTAAAGTTCGTGGCGATAATCCGAGCGTAATTCGACAGCGAACCAGAAAAATTCAGGAATTGCTCAAAGATATTCCCGATATCGGCTCCTTGCGGGCAGACCCGATTCAGGTTGATATTCCGCAGGTCAGAATCGTGCTTAAAAGAGATGAATTAGCCCGATACGGTCTTAAACCGCAGGAAGTAAATTCGCTTATTGAAACCGCGATGAATGGACGAATATCCACCTCAGTTTTAGAGGGGCAAAAATCGTTCGAGGTACTGGTTCGTCTTTCAGATAAATATCGCGAAAATTTGGACGAATTGGCTCAGATGCCCATCGAACTGCCGACCGGGAGTATGGTTCCGCTTTCCTCAATTGCTCAAATCGACGCTAATTCCAGCGGTCCGAGTCAAATAGATCACGAAAAAGGGCGTCCGCAAATTATTATCCAGTCCAATCCCCGTAAGCGGGGAGCGGTAGACGTAAAAGAAGATATTGAGGCGGCTTTGGCTCCTCACTTAAAAGAACTAACCGAGGACAACGTAGAAATAGAACTGGCGGGATTGTTTGAATCTGAGCAAACCGCTTCACGTCAGATTGCGTTGCTAAC